>PAAW01000049.1 GCA_002699515.1 Methanobacteriota archaeon | reverse complement strand
TTATTTTAATTTCTTAAATACCATCGTAGTAATCTTTTACTGAATGCTTCATCTTTTCTGAAATTTCATCCATATTTAATGACATTGTAATTCCTCCATGTCTTAATTCAATTCCGTCCACCCATACATCTAGACAATCGGCATTTGAATACACTATATTTGCTAATAATCTTCTTTCATCTATTCCATGTGGTTGCATTCTAATATCATCTATATTCCAAGCTACCCAATCTTTTGATCCTTTAGTTGCCAATTTCCACAATTCCTGGGGGTTTAAAATTGAAGCATCCCAATGGTCATGACGCTGTATCATGCTTGCCATTTTTGCTTCTTGACGTAAATCAAGTGAATTATTACTTGCTGCACCATCTGTGCCTAATCTAATGTCCACACCGGCTTCTTTCATTGCAGGATAAGACATCGTGCCACCTATTCCTAATTTCATATTGCTTGTAGGGCAATGAATTGCTTTAGAATCATATTTTGCCATTAATCTCATTTCATTTTTCTTTAACCATCCACAATGTGCTAATGCAGTTTTATTCTTGCTAAAGAAATCAATAGAATCTAGGTACTCTATAGGATAGCAATTATTCTCTTTATGGCATGTAGCAACTTCATTTCTTGTTTCGGATGCATGTGTAATTAAGAAAGATTGATGTTTTCTAGCAAGCTCACTTGATTTGATTAAAGTTTCTTTTCCACAAGTGTAAATTGCATGTGGGGCAACTGCATATTCAACTCTTGAGTTTCCAGTACCTTCCTTGAGTAATTTATCTAAATCATTTATCGCTTGTTCTGGGCCATTTGGATATGATGTTGTAGGAAAGTCTGTAATGGTACCTCCTGCAATTCCTCTAATGCCCGAATCAATCATTCCATTAGCCATTTCTTTTGGGAAGTAATACATGTCGCAAGCAAATGTAGTTCCTGTTGCAATTAATTCAGCACAAGCCGCTTTAGTACCTAATTCAACTAATTCTTTTGTTAATTTTTTTTCTGTAGGGAAAATCATTTCATCAAGCCAGCGTTGCAAAGGTAAATCTTCTCCCATGCCCCGATTTAAAATCATAGAAAGGTGTGTATGCCAATTTTGTAAACTCCTTGTAATTAAACGATCAGAACCATTTAAATTAAATTTAACATCTTCATCACCTTTGGATTTTGACCAACTTCCATCTTTGTGTAATAGGAAATCTCCCTGGTATAATTTACCACTTTCATCAATCAGCCGAGAATCTCGATAGCGTACGGGAACCTCGGTCATGTGATGGGCACTTGACCCATCTGCATTTGATTTTTGCCTATTCTATCTTCCTTCTGGACAAACAAGCACCAAGTAATGCAATTAGTGAAAGCCCTAAAGTAAAACTAGGCATTGCATTTCCAGTATAATCTTCAGCCCATGTATCATATAATGCTAAGTCAAAATCTGCAGGATCAATAGATTCATTTGCTTCGCCATAGGTACTTAAACTCAATGAACATTCTTCAGGATCTAACATACCGTACACGTCATTACAATTGAAAGAAACATCCCAAGTGTTATCATTAGCATCAGTCCAATTTCCTAGTTGAGTCCAACCATCATTAGGCGTATTTTGCAGAGTGAAACTTGCTAATACTGTTTGTTCTAATTCATTTCCATCATCATCATATTCAGGAGAAAGAATATGTAATTCTAATTGTTGAGAGTAAACTTCATACATGCCCCAAAATCCATACATAAAAGACATGTATTCCCAGTTAGTATCATCAATACCATCTCCATCAGTATCTTCAGTTGTAATATCATGCATTTGTCCTCCCATCACGAGAGTTATATCAGACGCACCTTTATCCCAACCAGAAGTATCTTCAGTAACAAGATCAATTACTACTTCATCACCATACATTAATGAAATATCAAAACTTTCAGTATCATTTTCCATTTTTAGTGATTTCATTACAGGTGGAACAGTAGGCATTATTGATAATTCATATGTCCATTCTCCTGCTTCTTCCATAGTTACAATGCCAGTAAATGTTTGCATTCCACTAGTTTCATCAATTGATGTTGTCCAATTTACTGCAGCTAATTCTTCAGCAGTAGGTTCAGGCATATCAGGACCAATTTCAGGTTCTTCTATATCCATCATTCCATCATTATGAACATTTGCTTCATCCTCTCCGTCAGAACAATCTTCAATACCATCATTTACTTCTTCAATCAAAATCATACTACCATCATGACAATCAAACCAATTAATTGGATTATCATCAACGTCATATTGTTGTTCATCTGCTCCATCTTCACAGTCTGAATCTCCATCGTTTACATATTCGAAAGGAATTTCGGAACCGTCTCCACAAATGAAAGTCATACTGTGATGGTCACCGTGGTCATCATGATCACCAGATGGAACACAAGTCATCATATCTCCATCATCCCAATCATAACCATCATCACACATACAATGTGGGCCCAAATCGCCCATTGAATCCATCATATATCCGACACCATTACATTCATCTTCATCTTCTGGGAAGATTTCTTCAAGAGCTTCTTCGTAAGACCATCTATTATCTAATAACCAAGTTGCTTCTGGTTGATATGTATCCATATTTGTCATTACTTGATTTATTACTCCGACATTAGGGTCTTCCCAATGTTGACCTTGAGTATCTTTCATTTGAATTTCCATTGACATTCCTCCCATATTCATTGTCATTACCATATGACTTGCAACTCTTTTTGTAGTATTATCAAACATATTTATTACGGTAATTTCTACATCTTCATCGCCACCAGAAGTAGGACTTCCGTCCTCATCATTTAACCCCAAAGAATCCATTGGTGCAGTGATAATCATATGGATACCAAACTTTTCTTGATCATCAGCAGTAGCCATGAAATCAAGTTCAGCATCATCACTTCCATCAACTCCTAGCATTGCTAAAATAGTAGTTGCAGAGTATTCAACAGTTCCATATCCATCTGGAGCGTTATTTGTATCATCTGTAGTGTTATTTGTATCATCTGCAGTGTTATTTGTATCATCTGCAGTGTTATTTGTATTGTTATTAGTGTCTTCCCCCGTATTATCTTCTACGACTTTTTCAATTTCTTCACCAGTACATCCAGCTAATGCTGCTCCAAAAAAGAGCATGATAACCAGAACGGTTCTTATTTTATCCATAACGTCTGCTAAAAAAGAGTAGTATTAATACGATTCTACTACTTTCTCTGTTTTTTTCTTAAAAATTGAAGCAATTGTAAGGACCAAGACATTCAGAAATAGTCCTGGTGCAGGGATGCCTTTATCCTCTTCAGTTACAATAAGATTCTTCGAACTTTCTTTAACCAATAAGAATGAATCTCCAACAGTATTGTCTGTCCGCACATATTCTACATGCATCGTTTCAGTAGTATGATTTACTGTGATGTGCATTACTCCATGTGTAATTTCTCTATGAAATGACCAATCTGGTTGTTCATCTGCATATTCATATGAGTCTTTACCTCCTACTCCCGCAACAATATGAATTGGAGAAAAACCTGAAACAAACATCAAACCATCATCATTTATTCCCCTAGTTGTAATATTTTCATTTACAACTGGCCATGTTCTTTCATAAAAATGATCATGGCCCCATATTGCTAAGTCAACAGAATTTTCAAATAAAATTGGTTCTAAAAGAGTTCTTAATTCAATCATTGTATCATCATGAGTTTCATGGCCATGAGAAGTATAAAGAGGTTTATGTCCATATATTACTATCCAAGGAACAGCCTCTCTATTTGCATTTGCAGTAGCTAAATCTTCTCTAATCCAATCCAATTGTTCAGTTCCTTCATGATATGGATGTTCTGTAGAAATTGCAATAAAATGAACTCCTCCATAATCAAAACTATGCCAAAAATCAGATCCACTACTACTTGGCATCTCAAATCTTGTTTCATACGCATCAAATCCATACCCATATACAGTTTCATTTTCATGATTACCTGGAGACATCATCCATGGAATGTGTGCTAAACTAGTTTGATATTTTTTACCATAATCATCCCATACGCTTTGCTCTCCGTTTGCATATGAAATATCTCCAGATAGAATTACTAATTCTGCAGCATCAAAACTTCTTACTAAATTTGCAGTATTTTGAGCGTCATCAGACATTCCATGATCTCCAAATGCGACAAACTCAAAGGATTCTTTTTCAAAATCCTGAGTAGTAAATGTGAATGTATCAGACCAATCTGCAGCATGACCATCTCCAACTCGATAGGTATATTCTGTTGCAGGCAATAAATCAACCATTATTGCAGAATGGAATACCATGTCATGGTCATAACACATCTCTGTCCCATCGGTGACCGTTTTATCAGCAGTAGGATCATCAATTCCAATTCCATATTCTACAATAGAATTTGTTAATCCTGGAGTAGCCCAAATCACAAGCATCTCTGATGGATTTTGAGTTAATTGAATATGTATTTGTTCAGGAGTATGATCTGAAATAACGTGTGTTGTTGCGGGACAATCTGGATTAATATTAATTATTTGAGCAGAAGAAATTGGTGATAATACACTAATCAAAAAAACACATAATAGTGCAATAAAAGGCCTCTTCATATTATTACGCAAGAGGTATGACAAGTTAGTAATTTTCTATCTAATCTAAGGGATGGACTATTTTTTTACCAGCTGGATCAGAGAGATTTAATGTCCACCTTAATGTTTTAATCACGCCTCTTAATGCGGTGTAATTTCTTAATGCTTCAGCATTTTGTCTTACATTCATTGTTCCACTTTTGAAATGTTTTTCCCACAATACTTTTCTTTCTTCTGCTTCTCTTAGCATTTCTCTTAATTCTTCAGCAGAGCGTCTCGTATCCATATCAAGCACCATTAATGGCCGTGCGAAAAACCATCCCTTTTGAACTCTATTGTTTCTCGATTGGAAATTATTGTAATTCTCGTTGTAATTTTTTTATCGTAAGCCCAAATCTCTTTGCTGAAATCTCTAAACTTTTAATTCCAAATAATTTTTCTCCGGCTAAGAATTCTAAACATGCACCACCACCAGTAGAAACATGTCCTATTTGTTTTGCAAGCCCTAAATTATTGATTAATGTTGCAGTATGCCCTCCTCCAACAACAACAAATGCTTTACTTTCTGCGCAAGCATTTATTATTTCCATAGTCCCAAATTTAAAATCATCTAATTCAAAAACACCTGCTGGACCATTCAAAATGATTGTACCTGCATTCTTTATTTCTGAAGAAGCAGTAAATGTTGATTGAATCCCTAAATCAAAAATTTGATATTCAGTAGGTAATTGAGAAATTCCAATATCAATTCTTTTACCATTTACATTTAATGCAACATCAGTAGGCATAATGATTTTTTCAGAATAATTAGAAATAATTTTCCTTATATCTTCGCATGTTTTTTCCCATTTATTACCTAATTCTTTTTTGAGAAAATTTCTATTAATTTCACCAATATTTATACCTGAAAGTTCTAAAAACAAATTTGCAACTCCTCCAGTAACTAATATTTTATCTACGATCATTTCTTTTAGCATATTTTTAGCAACTTTTACAGAATCATCAACTTTAATTCCGCCTAAAATTGCAATACAAGGATTTTTGGGATTTTTCATAGCATTTTCTAGAGAATTTAATTCATTCATCATTAATGTTCCAGCAATGCAAGGTAATGCGTATGTGAATCCTGTAATTGATGGTGAATTTCTGTGGGCACAAGCAAAAGCATCATTAATAAAAACATCTGCTATACTAGATAATCTTTGAACAAAAGTGGTGTCCATTTGACTTTCAAAATCATTTGTTTTACAATCTAACTCTTCTTGATTCATTCTTACATTGTTTAGTAATAATATATCTCCAAGATTCATTTCTTCAATTGCCGAAAATGCTTTTTCTCCACAAATATCTTCTACAAATTTCACAGACCTACCAAGAAGTCTTTGAAATTCTCTTGCGTGTCCAGAAGTACTAGTAAAATCTCTTTTTCCAGGCCTAGATTGATGCGTAAGAATAATCAATTTAGTTTTAGTTAATTTATTGATTGTTGGAATAACAGCTTTTAATCTAGAATCATCTAGGAAAGAGTTGTTTATTGGGTGTAATGGGCTATTTCCATCAATTCTTAATAATACAGTTTTCCCATCAAGAAAGACGTCCTCTAAGGTGCGTATTGCCCCCATTAAACAATCCCAATAAATGGCGCTTATTAGTTGAATGGACTCAAAAGTTTTGTTTTGCAGACTTATAATTACTCGTTAAACATGAATATTAATCACAAAATTTAGAGAATATTCATAGTGTCTGAAAATTCCCTGAATTTATGGCAGGAGATTCGAGGGGAGTTGGAAGAACTTCAACTAGCACCTCAGATTTTGGTATTTCAGGTAGAGAAAGTCATGATTCTAGTAAATACTACCAATCTAAAATCAATCAAAATCAAATTAGTTTCCGAGAAGTGGGTGAACTTCAGGATTACCCTTCTGAATTAATTAACAAAATTGTTTGTGAGGATTCAAGAAAATTATCATTTTTACCAGATAATTGTGTGCATTTGATGATTACTTCTCCTCCTTACAACGCTTGCAAAGAATATGATGAGGATTTAAGTTTAAATGAATATCTTGGATTGTTAAAAGATGTTTTTGAAGAAACATATCGAGTCTTAGTTCCAGGGGGTAGAGCTGCGATAAACATTGCTAATTTAGGACGTAAGCCCTATATTCCATTATCAACTTATATTAATCAAATAATGAAAGAAATTGGATTCTTGATGAGGGGAGAAATAATTTGGGACAAATCAGCATCAGCAGGTTCTAGTTGTGCTTGGGGGTCCTTCAAAAGCGCATCAAATCCTTGTTTAAGGGACATTCATGAATATATTTTGATATTTAGTAAAGGTGATTATAAACTCCCTCGTTTGAAAATAGAAAAAGAGGAAAGGTGCGACACAATTGAAAGTAAGGAGTTTGTAGAATTCACAAAATCAATTTGGCGCTTCCCTACAGTTTCTGCCAAAAGAGTCGGCCACCCTGCACCATTTCCAGTTGAATTACCAAGAAGATTAATTGAATTATATTCCTTCAATGGAGATATCGTTATGGATCCATTCATGGGGTCTGGGTCAACTTGTATTGCTGCATTAGATACAAATAGAAGATATTTAGGTATTGATATTGATCAAGAATATTGTGAACTAGCACTTAATAGGATTTCATCTAGGAAATAATAGTTTTTTAATCGGAAGTTGAATAAACCCAACTGTTCACGGAGTAACATGATCGAATTCCAAATCGAACTTACAGATAAACCGGGACAACTTGCAGGAGTTACTGAAGCAATCGCATTAGGCGGGGCAAATATTCTAGGCGCAGCAGCAATTGGTAAGGCAAGGCCAGCAGTGGCTTTAGTTGTTGATGATGAAGAAGCAACAAGAAAATCATTAGATGAATTTGGTGCGAATTATGTGATGAATGAATTATTACTTTACACCCTTGATCATAGGCCTGGTGCCCTAGCTGAATTCACAAGAAAAATTGCAGATTCAGGAATTAATCTAAATTCATTTTACATTATGCATATGGAAGAATCAACCGCTGAAATAGCATTTACAGTAGATAAGATTGATTTAGTTTGTGAGATGTTTAATATTTCTCATTAAAGAGTATATATTTCACCTTCTTTAGATATGCTCCAACCCATCTTCTTTAGGATTGAGTATTCATTACTATCCTCATGATTTAGAGGATTCGTATGATTTAGATGCGTGAATTTAATTTCTGGCATCCCTTCCTTTTTTTCACCAATAAGTTGTAATGTTTCAACAATTGGGGGGTGAATAACTACCTTTTGATTTCTTTGTTTCAATTCGTTTGAAGACCAAAAAGTTCCATCAATTAATGCGATGTCTATATTTTCATCATCGAACCATTCAAAAATTTCCGTTTTATTTACAAATTTTAATGTATTTTCCCAGGAATCATGATCTGGTAAAAACAATAAATTTTTATTTGGGCCTTGAATTAAAAAAGCATGCATGTCAGATAATTCTGCTCTATGAGGGACTTGAATAGGTTTAATCGAAAACCCACAATTAGGAGTAGGAGTATGTGATTTTAGATTTTCGAATTCATTAAGATATATATTTTTTAATTTTACAAGTAAATTCCAATTTGGGGTATTTTCAATTAATTTTGATAAACTTTTACTACAATTAACTTGTAAATTATCTGAATTAATCACTTCTCTACCAAATAGACCCAATCCATCAATATGCCCATGATGTGAATGAGTAATCCACAATGAATCTAATGGTCTTTCTACAGGATCCATTGAATTCCACAAGTTCAATTGCCATGCTAAATCTCTAGTTGCTTCTATTAGGTGTGTGGAAGAATCTGCACCTACAATGCCTAATGAAACAGGGTGCTTTCTTAATGAGGAATTTTCTCTAGCAGGTTTACAACAATCTTCTCCACATCCTGCTTGAGGAAAGCCTCCATCTTGTGAAACTCCTAAAACAGTAACACGTACATCACGTCCCATATATGGTGTCACAGACATCAAACCCTTTTCAATTCCTCCTCCTAGGGCCCCTCATGGGCTGGAACGAATCGGACCTTTGTGGGCCTGAAGGTGAGGATTGGAGAGTGCCAGTTTCTGAATTGGAAAATAGGCAATCATTATTTGCAAATGCACTTGATTCTGAGGGTTTAGATGGAGCACTTTTACATAATCCTGTGGATTTGTATTATTTCTGTGGAGGAAGGCAGAATGGTGCGATGTATATCCCTGCAGAAAGTAAAGAATCTACTCCTGTACAATTTGTTAGAAGAAGTTTGAAAAGAGCAAAATATGAAGCAGGAGGAGATGACGCTATTCACGAAATAGTAAGTTTTCCAAGGTTATCACAATTTTCCGAGGATCTAATTTCTAGGGGAGTAACAAAAACCCCTTCAATGCAATTATCTAGTATTCCTTATTCTTTTGGAACTAAATTCAAAAAATCTTTGCTAGAACTTAGTGGAGAATTAAAAGATTGTAATCGAATTATTTATCAAATACGAGAAAAAAAATCTACTTGGGAACTTGAACAAATGAGTATTGCTGCAGAGGTTCAGTTACAAATGTTTGACTCAATTGGAGCTTTAGGTTATGAAGGAGTTACTGAATTAGAATTAACAGCTTCAGCTGAGGCAATAAGTAGAGCAGCTGGTTTTGGAGGAGAGGTTTCTATGAGAAGATACCCAATGCAATGTAATAGAGGGGTTGTGGTTGCGGGAAGAAGCGGCGGGATCCCTTCATTTTTTGATGCAGCAGTTGGAGGAATAGGGCCTTATCCAGGTGCAGGAATGGGGTCAGGTTTTGGAAAAGTAAAATCAGGAGAACCCGTACTTGTAGATCTTCTGCATGCACATAGAGGTTATATTGTTGATATGACAAGAATGTTTGTAGTTGGGAAATTATCAAAGGAATGGGAAAACAAACTTGAAGATATGCAAACTGTAAAAGAAGTAGTAGTTGATGAACTACATCAAAGAAAAACATGTGCAGAGGCATGGATTACAGGATTCGAATTAGCATGTGAATTAGGTTATGAAGATAATTTAATGGGAATGAAACCAGATCAATCTAGATTTTTAGGTCATGGAGTTGGACTAGAATTAGACGAAAGCCCTGTTATTGCAGCAGGTTTTGACAGAAAATTAGAGGAGGGGAGTACAATAGCAATTGAACCTAAAGTAGTATACCAAGAAGGAAGTATTGGAACAGAAGATACTTGGGTAATGACTGAATCTGGAATGGAGCCAATTACTGCTGGAGCAGCATTCCCTTGGGTTTTCGAATGGGAGTGAATTTATGGCAACGAAACCTTGGTCAACCTCAAGTATTGGTACAGTTGCAAGTCAATTTACAGATATGAGAATTTCTGGAGATGTAAAAATAAAATTAGTAGAGTTATTATCATTAAAGTTAAACCAAATTGTTAAAGAAATTGAATTTGAAACATTGGAAAAGGAACCTGAACGGAAAACATTAGATGATCCTAGAAGAGAGAGACTAGGTTTTAGTCGCACAAGGGGATTGATATTAGCTCAAATAAAAAGTGTAGAATCAGTAGGGGCTTCTGCTGTAGTATGTGTAAATGAAGAATTAGAAAAATATTTGCAACAATTAATATTACTTTCTTCAAGAGCAGCATCACAAAATAGAGTTGGAACAATAAAAATTAGGCATTTGGAACAAGTTATAGAAGAATTTGAACAAGAAGAACCATCTAAAGAATCTTCTATTGAAGAACAAAGTGAGATTGAACCTCAAGAATCATTAAATTTGAATGTTGGAATAATTAATGATTCATTATCGATGAAAAGATTATGCAAAACTTTAGCAGGAATGCCAGTAAGTGATGAATGTGTAGACGAATTATTATTATTATATTCAGATTATGCTGAAGAATTAGAATATAAATTGCAAGGAGCATTATTTGGAAATAATTTACATGCAATACATGAAAGTATGGAAAAATTAGAAGAGATTAGGCAATTGGGCTTTTTACGTAGAATATTAAGAAAAGCTAGTGAAAAAGCACTAGAGGAAGGGTCAAGAAAAGTTGATGTTAGTCATGTAATCCAAGTTGACCCATATTGTTTTGAAAACTAAATTATTATATAAAATCGAAATTTTGTGGCGTATTAGGGACTTATCATGAAGGACATGTCAAACGAAAATGAATCAAAATGCCCAGTAATGCATGGCGCAACAAGCACAAGTAGTAAAGGTACAGAAAATACCGATTGGTGGCCAAATCAATTAAATTTGAATATATTACATCAACATGATTTCAAATCTAATCCTATGGATGGTAATTTTAGTTACAAAGAGGCTTTTCAATCATTAGATTATGAATCATTAAAGAAAGATATTCATGCACTAATGACAGATAGTCAAGATTGGTGGCCAGCAGATTATGGTCATTATGGTCCATTTTTTATTAGAATGACATGGCATGCTGCAGGAACATATAGAATCGGAGATGGACGCGGTGGTGCTGGAACTGGTGCACAAAGATTTGCTCCTCTAAATAGCTGGCCAGACAATGGTAATCTTGACAAAGCAAGACGTCTTTTATGGCCAATTAAACAAAAGTATGGAAATAAAATTAGTTGGGCAGATTTATTAGTTCTTACTGGAATCATTGCAATAGAATCTATGGGGGGGCCTATTTTCGGATTTGGTGGAGGAAGACCTGATATTTGGCATCCAGAAGAAGATATCTACTGGGGAGCCGAAGATGAATGGCTAGGAGACAATAGGTATGGCGATACTCGTCAAGATTTAGAAAATCCACTTGCTGCAGTTCAAATGGGATTAATCTACGTAAACCCAGAAGGGCCAAATGCAAATCCAGATCCACTATTAAGTGCACAAGATATCAGAGAAACATTCGCTAGAATGGCAATGAATGATGAAGAAACAGTTGCTTTAACTGCTGGTGGACACACATTTGGTAAGGCACACGGTGCTGGTGATGCTGATCTTGTTGGTGTAGAACCTGAAGGAGCAGATATAGAAGAACAAGGATTTGGATGGATGAGTACCCATGGGTCAGGAAAGGGTAGAGATGCCATTACTAGTGGAATTGAAGGTGCTTGGACTGCAAACCCTACACAATGGGATAATGGATACTTTGATATTCTTTTCAAGTACGAAGATAACTGGAAATTAGTAAAGAGCCCTGCAGGCGCACAGCAGTGGACTCCAGAGAACCCTGATGAAGAAGATATGGCACCTGATTCTGAAGATTCTTCAAAGAAGGTCCCTACAATGATGACTACTGCTGATATGGCAATGATTAGAGATCCAGAATACAGAAAGATTTCCAAGAGATTTCATGAGAATCCAGATGAATTCGGAGATGCATTTGCAAGAGCATGGTTCAAACTACTGCACAGAGATATGGGTCCAAAGGCAAGGTACCTAGGTCCTGATGTTCCCGATGAAGATCTTATTTGGCAAGATCCTGTTCCTAATGGAAGTACTTCTTACAATATCAGCGCATTAAAAGATGCAATCAAGTCTAGTGGTTTGTCTATATCTGAGATGGTAGAAACAGCTTGGGCGAGTGCATCCACATTCCGTGGTTCTGATAATAGAGGAGGAGCAAATGGTGCAAGAATAAGATTAGCACCTCAGAAAGATTGGGCAGCAAACAAGCCAGAACAGTTGGCTAAGGTACTCTCTGTACTAACGCCGCTTGCCGAAGCACACGGCGCAAGTGTAGCAGATGCAATCATACTTGCTGGAAATGTTGGTATTGAAATGGCCTCTGGAGTCGAAGTACCATTCATTTCTGGAAGAGGAGATGCTTCCTCCGAACAAACAGATGAGCATTCTTTTGCTGTTTTAGAACCTGTTTCATGTGGATTCAGAAACTTCTTATTGAAGAATTATGCAATACCCCCTGAAGAAATGATGCTTGACAAGGCTCAATTACTCGGTTTAACAGCTCCAGAAATGACTGTTTTAGTTGGTGGATTAAGATCATTAGGAGTATCTTCTGATGAGAGAGGATTATTTACAGATGGATCAAGATTATCCAATGAATGGTTCAACGTTTTATTTGACATGGGAGTGAAGTGGACTGCAACAGGAAGTAATTCCTATGATGCACATGATCGCTCAAACGGTGAAAAAGTACGAAGCGCAACAAGATATGACTTGGTATTCGGTAGTAATTCTCAATTAAGAGCAATTGCTGAAGTTTATGCTCAAGATGATAATAATGAAAAATTTGTAAGCGATTTCATAAGTGCTTGGAACAAGGTTATGAATGCAGATCGTTTTGATTAATTTGGCAACCAATGATTATTAATTTTAGAAATTTTTCCTAAGCGCTCTAATGATAATAAATGAGCAAGTGTTTGTTGTTGAGATAATCCAATATGGGCGTCTGGAGTGTCTTCATAAGCTATTTTACTAATTTCTGTTAGGTTTTTTATTCCTGAAAGAATTGCATCATGAACTCTTTTTTGACGTTTTCTCCGATGATTAATGTAGTAAGAAAGAATTTTTTCTGGAACAGAAATTAAAGGTCCATGCGAAGGAAATAAAATTCGTGGCTCTAATTTCTTGATACGTTCTAATTGTTCAAGATAAATTTCCATATTACCTTCATTTGGAATTAATATTGTACCATAACCTGCTACCATATCTCCTGCAATCAAACCAGCTTTTGAAAATAAACAAATGTGTCCTGGACAATGGCCAGGTGTAATCAATACTTTCCATTCTGTAGGAAATTCTGAATGGTTAAGTAATATTTTATCATTATCATTTAGAATAATAGCATCTTCAATCCCTAAGTATTCAGATGTATGTTTTGAGCACCAAATTTCCCCTCCAATTAAATTTTTCAACTTTTTCAAATTTCCATAGTGATCAGAATGTCTATGAGTTAATAAAAATCCAATAATATTTCCATTCAATGAATTTACTAATTCCATAATCCATTCGAGATCTTCTTCATTATGGGCAGCAGGATCTACTAATAACAAATCTCCACCTTCTCTGCCAAGAAGATAACAATTTGTTGTAGTAGCAGGAGGTAATGTTGCAGTTTTAACCGGAATACAAATTACTCCCGCTGAAAAATTTATTTCCCGTTCTTCTGGTGTATCTGAACTTAGATTATTGATGGCATAACTTAATTCATTTCCCTTTTTAAGTTGGAAATCTAAATCTCTAATCAAACTAAATAATGGAGGTGGTAGATAGATAGAATGCTCATTCCAATCAGAAAGTAATTTTTTTATTGAATA
>PAAW01000048.1 GCA_002699515.1 Methanobacteriota archaeon | reverse complement strand
TAGTTTCTTAATTGATTATTTATTCAAAAACATTACAGAAAACATTATTATTTCAACAATTGGGAGTCTTTTATGGATTTTAATCCTAATCAGTGGATTACTTTTAATTGGTAAGTTAATTGTGAATAATGTCAAATTATTACCCGATAAGATGGTATAGATAATCTACACCGATGATATTATTCCGATGATTACAGGTGGTGAACTTCCAGGTGGATTTATATCCATAAATATTCAGATTACATTTGGAATTATTCTAGTATTAATTTCACTATCATCCATTGCAAAAGTTCTAGATGCAAAAGGGATTTTAGCAGCAGCAAGTCTAGGATTTGTCATTGGATGCTTAGGACATTGGTCTTGGTTAGTAATCCTACTTACATTCCTTATTTCTGCTCATTTGGCGACGAAATGGGGATGGGAAAGAAAAATAAAATTAAGAGTAAATGAGTCTAATGATGGTTCTCGAGGATGGAGGAATGTAATATCAAATGGAGGAATTCCTGGAACTGTGGCAATATTTGCTTTCATTATTCAAGATTGGACATTAACATTACCACTATTCATTTCAACAGTTTGTGTAGCATCAGCAGATACTTGGGCATCTGAATTCGGATGCCTTGACCCAAGAGTAAGATTGATTTTATCAAATAATACAGTACCACCTGGAACAAATGGAGGTTTTTCACCAACGGGTCAAAAAGCAGCATTTTTAGGTAGTTTTATGATTGGTTTATCTGGATTTATTTTTGTATGGGTTCCAAGCGAATTTGAACTAACAACAGGAATTTATTGGTCCTTAATATCAATTATTGCTGGCTGGCTTGGATGCCAATTTGATAGTTTAATTGGTGCTCTTTTCGAGAATAGAGGATGGATTTCAAAAGGGGGAGTGAATAATGCAGCAATTGGATTTGGATTATTATTTACCCTCGTTTTTGTAATAATTTGAATTATTTGATGGGCTAATTATTCAACTAATCACTGCTCGAGGTGTCATGGATGGAAGAGTTAAGCGGAGAAAACTAAATTTTTTTCTGCTTCTTTTGATTATTTCTATTTTAGTCATCCCTACACAATCACTAGCTGATGATGAAGATGAAACAATTCCATTAGGTACGGAAAGTTGGAAACTCCCTGAACAACATATGATTTATGTTCAAGAATTACCCACTGCAGAAGATCCAGCACAATTTGAAACAAAACTAGATCGTAATTATCCAACATCAGCAGAACCACTAGGAAATATTGAATTTGGCACTGAATCTGATCTTTTATTTGAAATTTCATCTAAACCTGCCACAGAAACAATGAATATTTCCTCAAACATTAGTGTTGATTTATTTGTTAGTTTAACTGTTGGAAATTCCGCCCAAGCATCATTCTGCACTGGCACCGTAACCTCATTCGATGTTGATGTATCATTAGGTGGCAATGGCATCTTACAAGATACCATTATCTCTGAGGGTGTATTAAGGCATACCGAAATTAGAAAATATTCTACTCAAATTTTTGATACAAATTTACTTATTAATGAAGGTGATTCATTTGAATTAGCCGTGGCCGTATCTCACCCTTGTGCATTAACTAGAGCAACTCTTTGGTGGGGTGGGCTAGAAACCACGACAGGTATTGTAATCCAAGGAGATTTATTAAAGCCCAATCTTACTGTAGAAGTAGATGATAATCGTATTCCACACATGAAATTTATTCCATATTCTCCATGGGGCATGGATGATTACGATTTAAGCCATTTCGATTTATTTGTTTGGGGTCCAATAGATGAAGATGTTTACGACACAGATACATTGGATCAATTTATTGAACATTTTGATAAACCTGACGGAAATACTACAGTAGAAGGAAACAGAACGGCATTAACTTGGGTTGGAACAATTCAATTAATGCCTGGCCATCATTTATTGAAATCTTGTATTCGATCTGTAGACATGAGTGATTGGGATACCTCATCAGTATCAAAATGCCCTGATGCAGATAAAATGTCTGGAGTAAGTGTGTCATTTATTCAGTCATCTTATCGTTTTGGTGTAGAAAATCCAGATGGTGAGGGGGTTTCTGCTACCATGATTCTTTGTATAATTTGGTTTGTTAGCTTAATCTCTTTTATTGGTTTTTCGTTACGAGGTTCTGGAATTATGCCTTGGCCAGTGATGGTAATTCTACTTCTGATGACAGTACTATTAATTCCATGGGCATCACAGATGGAAAATATTGGTAAAACATTCTACAGAGAAAATGGCCCAATTCCAAATTTTGACCTTTTAACACATTCTGGAGATTCAGTTAGTCTAAGCGAATTATTAGAGGGTAAAGATGCTTTAGTATTAGGAGTGTATCAGATTGGTTCTCCAAATTCAGAACAACAATACAATGAGTTTAAACTCTTGATGGAAAGTGAACAAAATATTGCAATTGCCCAACTTGCTACAGGAAACAATGTTCGATTAATAGATTTAGATTTTCATTCGACAATTGTAAATGATTCTTGGCCACTATTAATGGATATAGGAAATAGTGACATTGCATCACAATTCCCAACAGGATCTGGAGATGCAATCTTGATAATCGATAAATCAGGCACAATCTCTTGGTTAAAACCTAGTTTTGCAGGAAAAGATGAGATTCTTGAAGAATTAGATAAAGTAGGCACTGGAGGTTCTTACAATTCAATTACATCATTATTAGGACTAATATTAATTGCAGGTATCCCTGGAATTTTTTATGGCCTTCCAAACAAAGAGGAGGAGGTTGAAAATGATGAAGAAAATAAAAATGCACTTTTCCCTGGTTCTATTTGGTTTGGAACAATCATTGGAGGTGCATTAGGTGCTGCACTCATAGCATTACCTCAAATTATTTTTTCAATTATTGGATTATCTCCTGGCATGTGGTGGATAGTAGAATTAATTCTTTCCATCTGGATTTTATGGCACGGCATATCATTAATATGGTTACAAAAAATTCCAGAAGTTAAATTCTTAATAAAAAGAATATATCCCTTATTACCTCAAGTATATCGTCAAAATAGAGGAGAAAATACAACCTCAAGGGATGTTGAATTAGGTATATTTGTAGGTTGGCTTTCTTGGACGATATACCCAATGTTCTTTGTTCAAATGGTCACAACTCCAATGATAACTAGTATATTTGGTATAATTGGTGGATTATTTACATTAGTCATAGCATTAATCTTCTTGGGTATAAATGTATTATTCAGTAGAGTTTTGGGTGCCTCTTTTGGAAAAATAAGCATATTGTTTGGAAATTTAAGTGAACCATATATTTCAAAATATGTTGGCATTATAATTTTGCCAATAGGAATTTTAATGGCAATCAGTTCATCTATTCATCTTCTAAATATGTAGAAAGTAATTATATTAATGAAGAACATAGATCTCTAAGCACTTTTTCTGGATCTTCTGATTTTGTAACTCCCGATGCTAACAATACCCCAACTGTTCCTAATTGAATTGCCATTTTTACGTCTTCTCCATTTTTTACTCCAGCACCAGTTAATACATCCACATTTGGATTTACTGATTTTACAGCAAGTACTGTATTTTTGATAATATCTGGATCAGCAGTTGTTACTGAGATATCTCCTCCAATTAATTCTGGAGGTTCGACTGCAATCATATCTGGACCAAAAGCAGCAATTGCTCTTGCTTGTTCAACGTCCGCCGCACAAACACAAGTTACCATTCCCTCTGGAATTAAATTCAAAGTTTTTTCAATCTGATCTAATGAAATTTGGTTTTCTGCATGATTTAGTAAAGTTCCTTTAGCGCCATGAAAAAAAGCATTTTTTGGTTGTAGAGAACCCGTATGACTTCCAACATCTATTGCGTCCAAATGTTGACTCCAAACGTCTAAACCTTCAACCTTAGAAATTATTGAAGATAAATCGAAAGCAGAAACAGCAGCAATAAGTTTAACACCAAATTCTTTAGAAACTTTAGCCATGATTCTTGCTAATTTTTCTGCACCTTCTCCATATGCTTGAGGGTGTATCTTAAAATTTACACAAATGATTGGTTTGGTCATTGAGCATAGCAGAAGCATCTACTTTTTGACTTTCACTGATTAGAATACCTTCCACCAGACTGTTTCCAGCCATCTGGAACTATAGCATGATAATCTACAATTACATTTTCTAAATCACAACTTTCGCCAATTCTTGCATTTTCTCCAACTAATGTGTTCCTGAGACTACTGCCTGCTTTGACAATTACATTATTAAGAATACAAGAATTAACAATTGTTGACTCTTCTACAATACAATTATTCGAGATAAATGAATCTATGAGTTTTGCACTTATCACACTAGAATCAACACCAATCCAATTGTTTTCTTGTTTTTTGCCCATATTCCATCGATTATCCAAGAAACAAGTACGACAAGATTCTAACCAGGAGGAGGGAGTTCCTGCATCAACAAAATATCCCTCAAATTCAAAACCAAGCATTTTCCCCATAGGAGCTATTTTCGTAAATACATCCCTTTCCATACTATGAGCACCTGCAGGCATTATGTCAAATATTTCAGGTTCAAGTACATAGGTACCTGCATTAATTAAATTACTAAATGCTTCATCTAATGTTGGTTTTTCCTGAAATTGTATTATTTTATTATCTGCAGTTAATTTTACTACTCCAAAACGAGTTGGGTCTTCAACTTCAAAAAGTGAAATTGTTGCTAAAACTTCAGATTTTTTATGTTCATTAACTAATGATTGTATATCAACACTAGTAATTAAATCCCCATTAATTACTAAAAATGTGTCATTAATAAATTCCTTGCAATTTGCTATAGCTCCTCCAGTTCCCAAAGGTTCTTCTTCTGGTTGAACTATAATCTCAAATGGTAATTCCAAGTTTTCAAAATACGTTTCAATGTCATTTACACGATATCCTGCAGCAATAATTACTTTGTCTACTTCATCTATAGGCAATAGATCTAACACCCTTTCCACCAATGTTTTATCTAACATTGGGAGCAGTGGTTTTGGAACATGTGAAGTCCAAGGAGCAAGCCTTGAACCAAAACCTCCCGCCAATACAATTACTTGCACAACACTGCGAAAGACTAGGTTGTCATAAACAAAGCGACTATAGATTAGTTCAAAGACGTGTTTTTATTGGGCAGTGTGTGGGCAAATGAATATACACGAATATCAAGGAAAACAATTATTCAAAATGCAAGGATTACCTGTGCAAAATGGCATACATTGCAAAACAATTCAAGAAGCTGTAAATGCTTACGAATCACTAGGTTCTGAAATTGTTGCTGTTAAAAGTCAAATACATGCAGGAGGTAGAGGTAAAGGTACTCTTTACAATCCTGAAACTAATGAATTAGTAATGGAGGGTGGAGTTAAAATTGCATTTAATAAAGAGGAAGTTGAAAAATATGCAACGTCAATTCTCGGAAATAAATTAGTCACAAAACAAACTGGGACAAATGGAAAAATTGTGAATAATGTATACATCGAAGCAGGATGTTCTATTGCTCATGAATATTACTTAGCAATATTAATAGATAGAGAAATGAAAATGCCATTAATCATGGCATCAATAGAAGGAGGCATGGATATTGAAGAAGTTGCAGAAAATGATCCTGAAGCAATACATAAAATTCATGTAGATTTATCTAAAGGATTATTAGATTCTCAAATAAATACATTATGTAATTCGCTGAAATTAAATGAGATTGCGGCAAAATCATTTGCAGAAATGATAAAAGGACTTTTTACATTATTTGTTGAAAAAGATTGCTCCATGGTTGAAATAAATCCACTTGTAAGGACTACTAATGATGATATGGTATTACTTGATGCAAAAGTTGGATTTGATGAAAATGCATTATTTAGGCATCGAGATATTTTAGATCTTAGAGACCTTTCTGAAGAAGAAGCTACAGAAGTTAAAGCCAAAGATACTGGTCTTTCTTATGTTAAACTTGAAGGAAATATTGGTTGTTTAGTTAATGGTGCTGGATTAGCAATGGCAACAATGGATGTAATCAAATTATATGGCGGCGAACCTGCAAATTTCTTAGATGTAGGCGGGGGGGCCAATGAAGAACAAGTAAAAACTGCGTTTAGTATAATACTTGATGACCCTGCCGTTAAAGGTATTTTAGTAAATATTTTTGGAGGCATCATGCGTTGTGATATTATTGCAAGAGGAGTCATAGGAGCAACACAAGCATTAGATTTAGATGTACCATTAGTAGTTAGGCTAGTTGGAACAAATTTTGAGGAAGGAAGAAAAATTCTTTCTGAAAGTGACTTGAATATTCATACTGCAGAAACATTAGCTGAAGGTGCTCAAAAAATAGTTTCATTAATTGGAGGTGAAAAATAATGGCAATATGGATTGAAGAAGATGCTAAAGTATTAGTTCAGGGAATTACAGGTAAACAAGGGCAATTTCACGCTGATAAAATGGTTGAATATGGAACTAACATAGTAGGCGGTTGTACACCCGGAAAAGGTGGGCAAACTGTTAATCTTCAAGGTAAGGACTTTCCCGTATGGAACACCATGAAAGAAGCAATTAAAGCAACTGATGCCGATGCCACAGTAATCTATGTGCCTCCTCCATTTGCAGGAGGTGCAATAATAGAAGCCGCAGATGCTTTTGATTCATTAAAAGGTAAAGGGGTTGTAGTTTGTATTACAGAAGGAATACCTACACTAGACATGATTAAAGCAACCGCATTTGTTAATGAAAAGAAAGGTGTTAGATTAATTGGACCAAATTGCCCAGGAATTATTACTCCTGGAGAAAATGGTGGTGCAAAAATTGGAATAATGCCAGGACATATTCATGCTAAAGGCCGAATAGGAATTGTCTCTAAATCTGGAACTTTGACTTATGAAGCAGTAGCCCAAACAATGAGTATTGGAGAAGGACAAACCACTTGTGTAGGAATTGGAGGAGATCCCGTAAATGGTACTGGTTTCATAGATTGCTTAAGTGCGTTTGAAAATGATAAAGAAACTGTAGCAGTAGTAATGATTGGTGAAATTGGAGGCACTGCTGAAGAAGAAGCTGCAGAATGGGTTTCGGAAAATATGACAAAACCTGTTGTTGGATTTGTAGCAGGGATGACTGCACCTCCTGGAAAAAGAATGGGGCATGCTGGTGCAATCATCAGTGGTGGAAAAGGTACTGCAAAAGAAAAAGTTTCAGCAATGGAATCCGCAGGAATCTCATGTGCAAATGATCCTTCTGAAATTGGTAAAGTTTTACTAAAGGCATTAGAAGATGCTGGTTTAAGATAAAAAAAATAACTATTTATCTACGCCTAGGACCACTTGGTGGACCTCCTCGTGAAGGACCTTTTGGACCACCTCTTGGAGGACCACCTGGACCTTTTCTTGATGGCCCGCCTGGACCTCTTCCTGGTGGACCACTACTCCTTGGAGGACCGCCTGGACCTCTTCCTGGTGGACCACCTCTTCCTGGTGGACCACCTCTTCCTGGTGGACCACTATTCCTTGGAGGACCGCCTGGACCTCTTCCTGGTGGACCACCTCTTCCTGGTGGACCGCCTCTTCTTGGAGGTCCTCTTGGTGCTTCTTCCTCTTCTTCTTCTTCTTCAAAAATTGCACCACAACTTTGACAAGAAGAGTCTGATGCTTTCACTAATTCTCCACATGCTTCACAAGCAAAACTTTCTTCATCTTCTTCATCGATATTATCTCCAAAAACTTTGTTTACTGATCCATCTCTACTTTTGAATAAAACAATATTTGAACTCATTTCAAAACCTTTTAATGCTAATTCTGTGTCTATTTGTCTTTTAAATGCGTTAGCAAGATCCATTGGAGTATCAAGTACACGTCCATCATCTATGAAAGTAATATTTACTTGAGCCACATCATCAACAATTTTTGATTGGGGAGATTCAACAGCCACACCTCTTTTTCTAGCTACTCTTCTTACAGCCACTTCGGTCATTCTTCTTAGCAATGATGAATCTGGTAATTCTCCATCTTCACTTTCATCACCTATTGTTTGCTTAAGGAAATTTGATGCTGCTGATGTTTTAACATCATCAGGCTTCAAATGAGAGGGTAAATCTGAATTGACTTGTGAAAGGACATTGCTTGCAGTTTCATTCATTTGCAACCATTTATTTCTTTGTTCTTCTTTAATTTCCCTTTCTGCAAGCATGATTCTTTCTACCAATTCATCTGTTGGACTAGATGATGGCGACTCACCCATGGTAGAAGTAATTGGAACGATTGTTGGCCCCGAATCATTAGGTGCTTGAGATAGTGCTGGCCCACCCGTTAGATTCTTCTCATTAGGCATTGCTTTAGATGCTATTTGAGATAATAAATCCTCAGAGATACTTGGTTTTTCTGATTGTGATTCTGTCCCTTGATTGAATGCTTGTGGAGTAACTACTCCTGAACCTGAAGATGTTGCAATACCCCCAGATAATGATTCTGTAGGCAACCCAAAAGATGCCTTTGAAAGATTCTGTCTTGCACCGCATTCAGGGCAAAAGATACTATCATCAGGGACTTCTTCACCGCAAGTATCACAGAACATTAATGGCCACCTACAACACTCCTAACAAAGTATCATTCATGAGGTTAACCCTTATACTTAGATTTCAAAGTATCTATTAATTCAAAAACAATTCTTCACAAGAATGCTATAACTAGATACTACACCAGAGGATACAGATGAGGAATGCCATAGTTGTCGGAGGTGGGCTTGCAGGCATTACTGCTGCTTTAGCATTGCAAGACTCTGGCGAATGGAATGTCACACTTTTCGAAGCAAGAAAACATCTTGGGGGAAGGGTTTCTTCTATTAAGGATCCAAAGACGGGATTAGAATTAGATAATTGTCAGCATTCATGCTTCAGAGTATTTGAGCACTTTTTACAATTAATTGCTAGATGTAATGCTCAAAAAGCAATAAGATTTCAGCAGAAAACTTCAATCTCATTTACCAATCCAAATAACGGAATTACTGGTAAATTATATGATTCAAACTTAAAACCACCAAACCATATGGTCAAAAGTATACTTAAATTCCCTCATTTGAAATTCAAAGATAAACTTGCAATGAGAAAAGTTGTAAAAAAATTATCAAAGATGACCGAAGAAGAAAGATTGCAATTAGATAATGTCCCGTTTAAAGAATGGTTAATCGAAAATGGCCAAACTAATTTGTCAATTGATGTTTTTTGGGGGTTTTTTGTACTTGCTGCACTAAATATTTCGGTTGAAAAGGCTAGTACTGCCCAAGCAGCATTTCTCTTTAGAAGGGGACTTTTTGGAAACAATGATGCTTTTGATGTTGCAGGGTTTACGCATCATCTATCACATATATTTGAAAATGAAATCACAAATACATTAGAAGATAGTGGCATAGAGATCCATAAATCTACTAAAATAAATTCATTAAAATGGAACGAAAATAAATGTATTGGAGTTAATACATCTTCAGAAGAATATGATGCTGACATAGTAATATTAGCAACCCCCCACCACATAACAAATAAATTGTTAATGGCTGGACCTAGTTCTACAAAAATCATCTGTGAAAAATTGGAAAAAATGGAATATAATTCATTAATTGGAATTCATGGATTATATTCAAAAAAGATTGTTGAAGAAGATTTTCATTTTACTGCATTAGTTCATGAACCAATAATTCAAATTGTATTTAATAGAAATTTCGAATTAGATGATGAAATTAATTCGAATATAAAACAATGGTTAAGTGTTCCTGTAAGTTATGCAGATACATTTCTAAATAATACTAATGAAGAATTAGAAGAAGAATATAAAAAAGTGATTGGCAAGGTATGGCCTGAACATTCTAAGTTTCTAGAAAAAATAATGATTATCAAAACCCCAAAAGCAACTTTTTCAACAAAAATTGGGAGTACGGAATATCGTCCAGAAGCAAATGAAATCATTCCTGGGTTAAGATTATGTGGAGATTACATTAACACTAACTGGCCTTCGACAATGGAAGGATCGGTGACCAGTGGACTAATGGCAGCAGCAAATGTACTTGAATTAAATAATTGGAATTCTGATGAAGTTTGGGTTGATTGGCCAAAACCCCCTAGGCGTGGAGATAAGGCATGGGGTAAATTCTGAGGTGTGAATTATGGGGAAATTTAAGTGGGGCACTCATAAAATAAAATCTGAAAATGTGACATTAGCTGGTTATGACACATTTAATAATTTAAAATCTGCACAAAAATATTGTACAAAAATCGCAAAAGCAAATTATGAAAATTTTATTATTTCAAATTGGTTTACTCCTAAAGAAATAAAACAACATATAGACAATATCTACGCATTTTGTAGATATGGTGATGATTTAGGTGATGATGCTCCATTTCCGCCATCTGGAAGATTATCATTACTAAATGAATGGATGAATGATTTAGAAAGAGCATTTCACTCAGAAGATAAACCATGGAGTGGCAACCCTAGACATCCCATCCTAATCGCAGTATCTCACACTGCAAGTACATTTCAGATTCCAATTACTCCGTTCAAAAGGCTTATTGAAGCATTCAAATTCGACCAAGAAAAAATTCGTTATGATAATTATCAAGAATTGAAGAATTATTGTATTCATTCTGCAGATCCTGTAGGTCATTTGTTCCTTTATGTATATGGGCATCGAAGTGAAGAATTACAACAACTAAGTGATAACACCTGTACAGCACTACAACTTGCAAATCATTGGCAAGATGTTAGTCGTGACTTAGATCAAGATAGGATTTACATGCCTATTGATGAAATGGAAAAATTTAATTATTCACTTAAAGATTATCAAAAACGTATAGTTAATGATGAATGGCGGGCTCTAATGAGATTTCAAGTAGATCGTGCTAGAGAATTATTTGAAAAAGGAAGTAAATTATGGGATAAAGTAGATTCTAGATTAGCCGTGGATTTACGCATGTTTACAATGGGAGGTTTAGCAGTATTAGACGCTATAGAGTCTCAAGGTTACGATACGTGGAATAAAAGACCTAAGATAAGTAAACTAAAACAAATACGTATGTTAATGGCATCTCGTAAACTTTGGAAGGAAGCACACAAAAAGGGCAAGGGTATGGGATAATACGTTACGGACTATATTGAGGGGAGAATTAAATGGCAGGAGACATGGGAATAGGGAATATTTTTAATAAAAATAATTCATTAAAACAAAGACCCACACTTACCACTGATTCTGCACTAAAAGCACTTCGAGCCGCTGTTGTATTAACTAAAGATGCTGTTAATGCAGTATCTGTAACCGCAATGGATGCACTTAGAGAAGCATTGGCATTGATTAATATCAGAAATGAAACAGAATTAATTGATCCATTTATGCATCTTGATGCACCTATATGGGAACACAAGCCACCTAAAGAACTCATTGAAAAAGCATACGATTTTTGTGAAGAACTTACCGTCCGGGAAGCAGGGAATTTCTATCATTCTTTCAAATATCTTCCAGAAGAGCAGAGAAGAGCAATGTGCGCAGCTTATGCGTTTTGTAGAAGGGCAGACGACATAGCAGATGGGGATTGGCAAGATAAATTTCCTGGGAGTCTTGGTATTGACGACCCAGAAGCAAAAAACTATAGAAAGGATGTAGAAAAGTTAGTTGGGAAAAAAGCAATTCTCGATGATGAATTACATAAGGATAAAATGGCACAATTATTCTTTTTCCGCAAAAAATTATCTACTTGCTATAATGACTTATGGAGTACTGACCCTGTATTTCTTGCTTTGAAAGATACAATAGATGAATATGGAATTCAAAGAGCTTATTTTGATGATTTGATTTCAGGAATGGAAGATGATCTTTATACAAATAGGTATTCTAATTTTGATGAACTATACCTATACTGCTATCGTGTTGCTTCTGTAGTTGGAATGATTTGCATTGAAATCTATGGTTATGATAATCCGAGAGCAAGAGAATATGCTGAAAGTTGGGGGATTTTTATGCAACTGACAAACGTATTAAGAGACATTGGAGAAGACATTGATAGAGATAGAGTTTATCTGCCTGGTGATGAATTAAACGCTCTGGGAATTAATATTAATATGTTAAATGGAGAAGTACGAAGACATCAAGATTGGGAAGGTTATGTTTTTGAATATGCTCAACGTGCTAAATCTTATCTAAAAGATGCTAAAAAATTACTTCCATTATTGCCTAAGAGAACAAGATATTCTCCTGCAGCAATGATGGCATTTTACGAAGCGATTTTAAAAGAAATAATTAGAAGACAAGGAGATGTATTCAGTTCAAGAGTTAGCCTAAATAAAGTTCAAAAAATATGGTTGGCAGCAACAGTATACTTACGTCATAGATTTATGCCTTGGTAATACAAAGGCATCAAATAATATTGAACTGTTTGCAAATCATGGCCAAGATGGTTAAGCGGTTTGAAAGGCTTATGCCATTTAAAATCAAAGATGTCCTCTTAGTGTCTAGTTCATATGACCACTATGTTCTTGCTGAAGATGGATTATTAACAGAACTAATGACTGACGAATTTGCTCAATTAAATTTATCTCATGCACCAAGAATAGTGCATGCAAATAATGCTGAAGAAGCACTGGATTTGATGCAGAAATGGAGATTTGATCTTATCATCACCATGATTAGAGTGGGTGACATGAGTGCTGAAGAATTCGGGAAAAATGCTAAAAAGATTCTACCAGAAACTGAAGTAATATTACTAGCACATAATACTAGAGAGTTAGCATCCATTAATACATCTGAATACATCGATCGTATCTTTGTATGGTCTGGAAATTCTCAATTAATGGTTGCCATTATTAAATTAGTAGAAGATGAAAGAAACCTATCTCATGATATAAGAATAGGCAACATACCCGTACTTCTTTTGGTAGAGGATTCAAGAAGGTTTTTTTCCTCATACCTACCTAAATTGTATAGAGAGATATTAACTCAAACAAGAAGTGGTATTGGAGAAGGTTTGAGTTTAAAACAAACAATGATGAGGCTTAGAGGGAGAACAAAAGTATTGCACGCGACCAATATGGAAGATGCAATTGCTTATGTTGAATCATATGGCCTTAATTTAATTGGTTTAATTACTGATGCTGGTTTTCCTGCGATGAATAGGAAAGATATGCAAGCAGGATTATCATTAATAAAAAGAGTTCGTGAAAGATTTCCAAATCTACCAATCCTTATGCAATCAACTGAAAAGGATAATCGTGAACCTGCAATAGCATTAGGTGCAGAATTCTTACACAAGTTTAATCCTAATTTACTCACTGAATTACATAATTACTTACAATATAAGTTGGGTTTCGGGGATTTTATTTTCAGAACACCTGATAAAAGTGAAATCGGTAGAGCAAGTACTATTGAAGAATTAGTTGTCAAGTTAAAAGAAATGCCATCTGAATCAGTGAAATTTCATGCATTAAATAATAATTTTTCACATTGGCTACATACAAGAGGAGAATTTGATTTGGCCGATCAAATAAGACCGTTAACCTTAGATGATTTCAATAATCCAAATGAAATTCAAGAATTTCTTGCGAATACTATTGAAAATCATTTGGTTAAATCACAAAGAAGTTCTGTATCAAATTACATAGGAAAATTAGACTTCAGAAGGAGGTTTCAAAGATATGGTTCTGGATCATTAGGCGGTAAAGGTAGAGGGTTAGCATTTTTTTCAATACAACTTGAAGATATGGATTTTGGAGTAAATATACCTAATGTGAAAATTGATGTGCCGCAAACAGTAGTTTTAGGCACTGATATTTTTGATAAATTTGTAGATGAGAATAATTTACAAAATTTAACCTCAAAAGAAATTACTGATTTAGAAGTATCAAATAAATTTCTTTCGGGGAAATTTGATGAAAGTATAAGAGAAGAATTAAAAAATCTTGCACTACAATTAAACCAACCATTAGCAATACGATCCTCTAGTAGACTTGAAGATGCACTACACCAACCATTTGCTGGTGTTTACAATACATATTTCTTAGCAAATAATCATCCAGATGAATCAATAAGATTTGAGCAGTTAATAAATTCCATTAAATTAGTATATGCTTCAACATATTCGGAAAGCGCAAAGTCGTTTATCAGAGCCACTCAACACTCTATTGAAGAAGAAAGTATGGCTGTTGTTATTCAACCTTTGATTGGAAGGAAACATGAAAACCGGTTTTATCCAACTTTAGCTGGGGTTGCAAGAAGTTTCAACTATTACCCTGTTGGTTCAATGGAGCCAAATGAAGGAATTGCTGCAGCGGGATTAGGTTTAGGAAAAACAGTTGCTGGCGGCGAAAAATGTGTGAGGTTTTCTCCATATCGGCCAAAAAGAGTATATCAATTTGCTGATATTGATTCTACATTAAAAAGTGCACAAAGGCAGTTTTGGGCATTAAATATGGATGAATCTTCAGAAATGCCAACACTTAATCCAGAATATAATCTCTTAAAATTAGATTTAGAATATGCTGAAAAAGATAATGAAATTGCAGAAATCGCATCAACATGGGATCCACAAAACAATCGCATATGGGATGGAGTTGGTAGGAAAGGTCCCAGATTAATCACATTAAGCGGTTATCTAAAAAGAAATTCATTCCCCTTATGTGAAATTCTGCAACAAATATTACAAAGATGTGAAGAAATGTTGGCCTGCCCTGTTGAAATCGAATTCGCATTAATCGATAATGATGATGTTAAAGAATTTAATTTACTTCAATTAAGGCCATTAGTAAGTGAATCTACTGAAGTAGAAGTTGAATTCGATGAATCAATGTTATCAAATGCACTTGCTCATAGTAGTGTCTCATTAGGAAATGGAGTTGTTGATGAAATAAAAGACATAATTTTTGTAAATCCAAAAAAATTAGATAGGCAAAAATCTGTTGAAATTGCAAATTCTATTTCTCGTATTAATGCTTCAATGGTAAAACAAAATCGAACCTATCTACTTATTGGCCCTGGCCGTTGGGGTTCATCCGACAATCTATTAGGAATTCCAGTAAAATGGAGTCAAATTTCAGGTGCACGTACTATAATTGAATGCGAGCTTGCAGACATTAGTGTTGACCCAAGTCAAGGAACTCATTTTTTCCAAAATATTGTTTCTTTCAACGTAGGTTACCTCACAATTAGAAATTCAGAACCTGGCACTATTGATTGGGATTGGTTAGAAAAACAAAAATGTATATTAGAAGATGGACCCATAAAACACGTACGTATTGACAAGCCATTGAAGGTGTTGCTTGATGGTAGAAATGGTCGCGCAGCAGTATTAAAGCCGAAAAAATAAGGATAGCATTGAAAACTAATGCGTCAAGCCGATATTAGGAGGACACACTATGCGAGTCGCTGTTTTGAGAGAAGATAGTTGCCAGCCAAAAAAGTGTATGGACGAATGTCATGCTTTTTGTCCACCTGTAAGAAATGGGATAGAATGCATAGTAATGAACGAAACTACAGGGAAGCCTATCATCAGTGAAAGTTTATGCATAGGTTGTGGAATCTGCATTAATAAATGCCCTCATGATGCTCTAATTATAACTCAACTTCCAAGTGAATTAGAATCTGATATGATTCATCGATATTCTATGAATGGTTTTAGATTATTTAGATTACCTGCACCAAGAGAAAAACAAGTTGTAGGCATATTAGGTCCAAATGGCATGGGTAAATCTACTGCAATAAATGCACTTAGTGGACAACTAATTCCAAATTTAGGAGATTGGGATAATTTAGAACCTAATTGGGAAAATGTAATTGCAGAATTACCTAGAGGTGAATTAAGAGATCACCTAACTACAGTTTCTGTAGATGGAGTTAATATTGCTGTAAAACCACAATATGTTGATCATCTCCCTAAAGTAATCAAAGGCAATGTAGGTGATTTATTATCAAATGTGGATGAAAAAGATGAATTAGAACCTATTTGTCAAGAATTAGGGATTTCACATATCTTGGAAAGAGATATTACTCAATTATCAGGAGGAGAATTACAAAGAGTAGCTATAGCAGCAACAATATTGAGAGAGGCTGACATCTATTTCTTTGATGAGCCATCTTCATACCTTGATATTCATGAAAGGATGAGAATTGTAAAAATTATTCAAAAGTTATCTGAAAATAAAAAAATCATTGTAATTGAGCATGATTTGGCAATTTTAGACGTGCTTTGTGATTTAGTACATATTGTATATGGAGAAAAAGGTGCATTTGGAATATTCACCCCCCCAAGAACTACTAGAACTGCCATCAATGCATATCTTGATGGGTTTCTTCCTGAACAAAATGTTAGAATCAGAGATAAACCAATTAAATTCCAAACACATACAGAACGTAATACTGAAAGGGATTTCCCATATTTAGAATGGGGAGGACTGGAAAAAAAATTAGGAAGTTTTTCTTTGAAAACTGGAGAAGGTAAAATTCATCGGTCAGAAGTTGTTGGTGTTGTCGGTGCTAATGGTATTGGGAAATCTACATTAGTTAAAATCCTAGCAGGAGAGCATGAAGCTGACAAGGGATGGATTACAAGAGAAGCTAAAATTTCTTACAAACCACAACATGTTGAAGCTGGTTTTGAAGGTACAGTAAGAGAATGGTTAGACGCAGAATTAGGTGCGAGATGGTTACAAGGAGACTTTAATGTCAATGTAGTAAAAGCATTAGGCGTTGATAAATTAGTCGAACAAAATACAACAACACTTTCGGGAGGAGAATTACAAGCCGTCTCAATAGTAATTTGTCTAGGTAGAGAAGCAGATCTATATCTCCTTGATGAACCAAGTGCTCATCTGGATGCAAATGCAAGAATGGAGGCTGCAAAGGCAATTAGGAGAACAATAGAAGGTAATGAAAAATCTGCATTTATTATTGATCATGATGTTTATTTCATAGATATAGTATCTGATTCATTATTAGTTTTTGAAGGGAAAGGAGGAGTTGAAGGTATTGCAAATGGACCTTTTCGACTGAGAGAGGGAATGAATAAATTCCTCTCTAATGTAGATATTACATTTAGAAGAGATCATGATACAAAAAGGCCAAGAATTAACAAATCAGGAAGTAGGAAAGATAGAGAGCAAAGAGCAAAAGGTGAATATTTCTATACTGAGTGACTAACATGCCATATGTAAAACCACCTCTTGGAGGACCAGTTGGAAGAAGCAGAATGAGATTATCTGCAAGTTCATTAGTTACTTGGGAAAGAGGGCAAAGAGACTGGTTTTTGAAGTACAAAATAGCCCTTAAAACACCCAAAAATCCAGAAATGATACTTGGAATAATTATCGAAGAAGCACTAATTGGCTTGATGATGGAATCTCCATCATGTAATCACATTCCTAAAAGATCGATTTGGGCGGCTTGGATGGAAAATAAAGAATATATCCCTACAGATAATGCACCAGATATAAATTCAATTAATAATTTGAAAAATTGGATTACAAATAAAGTTCCAGATGCTGCAAAGGTAGTTTGGAATGAAGGTAAAAGGAAGTGGGATGAGTCAGTTTTCAAAAGATCAGATCGAGCATGGGAAGATGTCAGTCTTAAAATAATTGAAAAAATGCTGATTGGGGGAATTGAATTATTCTTAGAAGAAATTGAAAAATGTAATGAGAAAAATGGAGGGCCACATTTAGAAAAATGGAGACAAAATGGAGACCCATTTCCTATACCTGCACCTTGCTGGCATCAAAAAGCAAAACATCCAATTCCAGAAAAAGTTCCTAAACATATGGATACTATATTTTTCGATGGGAAATATTTTGATACACCCTTCACAAATAAAGGTAAAGTAAATCTAAAGGAATTATGGGAAATTACTAGACCATGGGCAAAAGATCCTAGAGTATGGCAGCCACAAAGATTGTATCATCAAGATGGGTGGGCTTCAGGTGAAATGGATTTAATGATAAGATGGGATGAAAAAGCAAAAATCGTAGACATTAAAGCAAGTGATGGGAAAAGTAAATACTCAGTAGGGCTACCAATTCAATTAAGATTTTATGGTTGGTTAATTCAAGAAATAAAAAGAATTTCAGGATTGAAATTTGAGCTTTCAGGATTAGAAGGTTGGTACTTAAAAGTTCCATTTAGAAAAATTGTCGATTTAATATCAACTTCAGAAATACCTAAAGAAACTGAAAGATTGAAGTCTATTTGGAAAGTACAACAAGAAACAAATAGAGAAAATTCAAAATGTCCTGTAGATGGAGAATTAAATCTATTATCTACTACATTAGAATCAATAACTCCTAGAAGATGGGAGGGGGAAAATTTAGAAAAAATATGTAAAAATTTAGAACCTGAATACCCTTACTGTAAAATTCTTTCAATACCAGATAGATTGAATGTAAAAGGGTATATTTCAGGGAAATGGGGTCCTTTAAGCAATCATTTTGGTGAATTAGTTCATGGAGCACTAATTTCAAATTCTAAGGGAGGAAATGTGAATCTCACCTTAGAAGAAAGTCAACCTAATTCTCACCTAGAACTTAGTGACTTAAGTGATGGTGAATATGTAATCTTAGACGCCATGCCTGGAATCTGGAGAGACATGCCGAGATTATACGTAGATGAAAAAAGTAAAATTATTCCCCTTAACGAATATAAGAGTGATGAGGAATTAACTCGGTTAGGAAGAATATTAACAAAGACAGATATTCAGGGATTAGTAATATCAAGATCTAAAAATAGTGGGAGAAGATTAGATGGAAGGCCATGGTCTATGGAAAGTTGCCACCTATGGGATGGAGAAGCAATAATCGAATTAGTTGCATTTGGATCAGCAATTGGTGGAAAATTTTCATCTATAATCTGTGGAGATTTAGTTAAAATAAGAGGTGCTGAATTAGGATGGAGGAATGGCGTCCCACAACTCAGATTAAACCCAAGAAAAACAAAATTTGAGGTAATTGAAAAAGATTCATCTAACTAATCAATTCAAGAACCATGAAGTATAGGGAACTATCGTTGAGGAGTATGAGTTTAGATAATTCACAAATTATTGCTTTTGATTTAGAAACTACTGGAACAAATACAAGCACTGACCAAATTGTTCAAATCGCATATGGATACTATGAAAATGGTGCATTAAAAGATTCTGTAACAAAACTATTCAAACCAACAATCCCAATTAATCCAGGTGCTGAAAGAGTTCATGGGCTCTCAATGGATAAATTACAAAATGAACCATTATTTAGAACTGAAGCCGCAAACATTAGAGAAATTTTCTCTAAGGCTGAAGGTTTAATGGGGTATAATGTTGGTTTTGATATCTCTGTAATTCAAGCGGAATTTGAAAGAGCAGGAATTCCACCCTTAGATTTGAGTAATGTAGCAATATACGATGCCTATCTTATTTGGACTAGACATGAAGGTCGTTCATTATCTCATGCTGTTGAAAGATTCCTAGGAAAGCCAATGGAAGGTGCACATGATGCATTAGCGGATATTACTGCAACAGTAAATGTATTTGATAAAATGGTAGATGAATTTTCAATGAATGAATATAGTGGAAATGATTTTACTGCGATATTCAAAGGGAATAAAGTAGATTTTGGTGGCACATTTAGATGGGAAGATGGAGAAGTAGTTCTTGGAATTGGAAAGCATAAAGGAACAAGAGCAGTAGATGTTGCAAGCAAAAGTAATTACCTACAATGGATTATGAAAAGTGACTTTGCATCTGATGCTAAAGCTATAGCAAGAAAAGCTATCCTATTGCATCATGAACCTTTAGCATTCAAAGAATGGATTTACCATAACTATGGTAAACCTTCTCAATGAATGATTGATTTTTATTTCATTCTATGGAATGATCCATCTTCTTCTTGCTTCCATTCTTGACCATCGGTTGTAACATACCATGTTCCATCAGGTCTTGAGTCCCATTCACCATTACCTGGAAGATCTTCCCATTTTGGCACATAAGTAACTGCAGGTTGAGCAGGAGGAGGAGATACAGGCCCAGCTGCAGGAGGAGGAGGAGCAACTTTACCTGATGTAGCAGGCATATGCTCCCTTTCGTCGAAATCATCCTCATCATCATACCAATATTCTTCATCACCATCTCTTCGGAGAATAATAACAACTATTGATGCAATTACTATTATGAATACAACTGCAATCCCTGCAATTAATGTATCATCACTCATTCCAAGGAAACCAGATTCAAGAGTTTCTAAGGACTCTACTAATGGTGCTTCAACTAATTCAAGATTAATACTATCATTATTCAACTGTAAATACAAACTTTGTTGTCCAGACCTTACTACAATGTAAGTAAATGAATCTAGCCTCTTACTTTCTCCAGGACCAAGTACAATACTCTTTGTTTCTACAGTTCTCCAAATACCTTCTGAGTCACTTTCAACTAGAGAAATATTAACTGTTCCTTCCTGATTTCCTTCATTAACCATAGTAACTGTTACCGTAATTGGGTCTCCAACTTGAATCATAGTTTGAGCATCGGGCAATACCTCAATATAACTAATCGATGGTTCAAACTTCTTCAATACTAAAGCAGGAGAAATTGGTACTTGTTCTATTCCTTCCCCTTGAAGAGTGAAACCTGCTGCATCAGTTCCCTCTACCCAAACAATCAATTGTGGATTATCTGCAAGATCTACAAAATTATCTGGGTTGAAATCAATGTCTGCCTGATATGTCCATGTTGGACCTACAACGCTTACTAAATTGAGATCCACAGTATTTTGACTACCAGAAATATCTGCTCCATTTAATCGATATACCCAATTTAATTTAAGAGGTCCAGAAGGCATTCCAATTTCTTCATAAACTTGAGCTGTAACTGTTAAATCATTCATATTATCTGAATAAAGTACATTCAATGTCTGCCCAATAAATTGCAAATTAGGTGCAGTACTATCAACTGTAACCTCAGCTCTTGATGATGTTGCATCTTCTGCATTACCTGGCAATCCCAAAATTTCAAATTGTAAATCCATAGTCGATTTTGCTATTGGCCTATTAGGCAATAAGAAGGAAATTTCAAATGTTCCATCTGTATTAACAGGGACTTGTTGCTGAATTAATGTGGATCCATATTGTAATGTAAACTCTACAATTAATCCTGATGGAACATTCATCATTGTTGCACCAGAATCTGCAAATCCAATATGGCCTAATGCTAATACTTCATCTCCTTGTTGAACTATTAAATTAGATGTTGATGGCTCTGAAACTGGTGGTGTTGAATCTTCTAGCATATCTACAACTGCTTCAACCTCATAATCAATTTTCCAACGAATCTGATTGACATCTCCATCAATGGTCTCAATTAATGGATTATCTAAATCATCATCAAAAATTAAAATTGATGGGAATTGCCAATTATTAGCTAAAACTACAGGGAAATCCCATGATAAACTAAATTTCGTAGAAATTAGGTATACATTATTTCCTTCATCTATAACATTAATATCAATAATTTCTACAAAACTACCCTCTATTTCTGTTGTTTCAGGGTCATCTTCTAATGTCCACCAATCATTTGTTTTAGGAGAGAATACTATTTCACCACGTGGTGCCTTTTGACTTCCTAACAATTGTATTCTTATCTCATCAATTGTTTCTATTCCATTACCTTCTATGATCTTCATATCAAATGTATGCTCTTGCCCAAGAAGTAATCTTTCCTCTGATGTATCTAAGCTTAAACTTCCATAATCTAATTCTGTCATAGTGTTAATTGCAGTTACAACAGTAGCCAAATCATTATCTAAACCTGGGCTCCCACCATTTGCAAACTCTAAACCTACAAAATCGGTACCTGTAACATAAAGACTAACTTTAGCATTATTTTCATTCCCATCAACATTTAATGGAGGTAATTCAACATATTGTTCGCCGACTCTAGATTCAATCAAACCTTTAGTTTGTGTATTATATTCTTCCTCTTGCGCTTCTCCATCTCCATTTAAATCATCTAAAGATTCTCTCCAATAATGAATCACAACCTCGTCACTCATTCCTTCTGAATCTTCTATATCTAATTGTAACAACAATGATTTTGAAGGGTCCCATGTATATCCATCAGCATCTTTCAAACCAAAATTTGTTCTTGCATGTATAGCATTTACTAATGGTTCATTAGTATCGACCCTCATACTAAATGAAATTGGATTGGTGACATCAAAAGCTGTTGTTGAACCCGTAGGTCCTGCTTCCAAGATTGAAGGTACAAAATTAACAAGTTCTCTAATTGTTCCATCTGTTTCAAAAGAAGGAATTGTTACATCTGTAGTCCACATACCTGCACCTGTAGAAGTTGCAACAACTTCTAATCCGCTCATGTTAATACTAGTGACAAAGTCTGTGTCCATTGGTCTTATTCCTGCTGTATTCTGGAATCTTACTGATCCAGAAACCTCAACTATTGAGTTTCCTTGAATCCATGGTGGAATTCCTGGAGCAAACTCAATTATTCTTCCTAATTGATCTTTAAATTGAACAAAATCAATTTCAAGGTCATTTTCTACTGCACCTGGTGTACCTAATCCACCAGATAAGGAAGTAGCTGGTGCTAAACCGTATCCAGTACTATTGTAAGCTTGAGAACTCCACAGAATCTCAAATTCATCGTCCCATGCCCAATCTGATTGGAATACCCAATCTACCATCCATGATTCTGCAACTAATTGCACATTAGACTCTACTGAATCTAAAGTTACTACTTCTGAGCCAGTGGTTTGAATAAATGTAGGGTTCGTTTGTAAATCAATTAATTCAAATTGAATTATTTGTCCACTTGTTGCTTCTCCTGTCAAGGTAATGTGATCTATTTCAGTAGTAGAATACAAATGATGATGTCCTGTTACTAATGTGACATCTTGACCATCTGGATATATGGTTACTGGAGCATTAAATGGTTCATTAGTAATCATTAATTCATGATATATTTCACCACTAATTCCAACTGCTCCTCGATCTGCACTTAATGTCAAAGGAATGTTAATCCCGACATCATTCGTTTGTAATTTCATATCTTCATGATAATTATACATTTGATCTTCAAGACCACTTACTCTTTCTGTTAGATGATATCCAATAACTACACTACCAAGTAATACATCATAATCTGATCCTGTTGTTTGAAGTTCAATCTCAACTTCAGACCAATCTCTTCCTGTTGGATCTACATGAGATGCTAAATGGCCATTTATTGCTGCGATTGTTGTTGAATCTAATGGTATATGTTCAACACTCCATCCTGAAGATATTGTTGCTTGACTAACTCCAGCAATTGTAACATCTAAATCAGAAGAAGTGTCTTCATCTGTAATAAATGAAATTACTCCTTCATAAACAGTAGAGTGAGTAGGAATTAATACTGTTGTAGAACTAGAACCTGTTCCAAAACCTGCAAAACTATTGTATTGTATCAAACCATCATTTGGGCTAATCATTCCATCCCAACCAGGGTTCCCCGATCCATAGGCAGCACCTGCAGAACCACTAATTCCGCCATTAACATCTAAAGAGCCTCCATTATTCGTAAATCCATTAGTTGTTGTAATGAATTCAATGAAACCGCCAGATCCACTACCTCCACCGCTTCCACCATCATGCATTCCAATTCCGATTCCACTTTGAGTTCCATCAGCACCATTACCTCCATTGCCTCCTCTGGCATGTACTGATCCTGTTGCACCAATTGTAACATCATTAGCTTGAATTAGAATTGAACCTGCAGAACCTCCTCCTGCTCCATGTCCGCCATCTCCCGTCCCTCCAGGAGCTACTTGTCCATGCTCTGAATCTTCTCCGTTTGAAGAAATTGCACCATTAACGCTAATCGTGCCAGCAGTCAGTATAAGTTCTGTTCCACCCATGCCTCCTGTAGTTGGATTACTTCCTGTAACATTTCCTCCACTTGAACCACATTCTACTCCTGAACCATATGAAATTCCACCATTTGCAAATACAGGGTTTCCTCCACCATCGTTTCCATTACTTGCATGTCCTGCTCCACCCGCACCATTAGAGCCTGTAGAATCTCCACCTGCTCCTGGACCGTCCCAAACAACTGAACCAACATTAATTACCCCACCTGATTGAATAATTATTTCATTAGCAGTAATTGATAATGTCCCACATCCTGCTACTGAGATTTCACCAGTACTTGAAACGGTTAATACATCATAAGAATGTGAACCTGACCATTGAACTGCTGTATTGACTACAACACTAACTGCTCCTGCTCCTGGAATAACTAATCCTGAACCTGAACCAACAGACATAATTTCGGAATTTGTTCCAGAAAATGCTGTTAATCCATCTCCTGCAATTCTATTTTGCCAACCAAAGTGACCGTAATTAGGATTTGAATTAAATGACCAATCTACACTTCCATCATTTACTGCATCAATTTCTGGGTTAAAAGCAGGTTCCCAAAATTCACCTTCCGCGATTAAATCTTCGATCCAATCACCGGGGCCGACTTCAATTTCTACCCCATATCCAGATAATGGCTGAGGTAAGAAAATTCTTGATTGAAGTGGTAATCCTCCATACTGGTTACCTTGTGAATCTGTAATCCAAACAACAACTCCTGATCCTTCTCCGTCAACATAAACTTCCTGTATAGGTTTTGTTGATACTACAAAATCACTGGAAATCATACCTACTTGGCCAGTGCTGCTAGTAATATTTCCATCCTCATTATCTAAACTAGAATCTATTTGCCAACCATTAACTTCTGTATCTAAACCTAGCATATACCTTGTAGAACCTACAGACACATCACTAATCAAAGGTGATACAAAAGGATCATCTGTTTCCAAATTTATTCCAACATATACTCCTGAAGAATAGGCGTCTAAATCAAGTCCTGCGAAACTTAATGGTAATTCTCTATTTTCAAATCCATCAATTGAATTCATATTAGAATCATATAAGTTTGCACTAATCTCTGTATTTGGAGGAGTTGCACTCATAATATCTACAAATCCGTTTCCTAATTCATCTCCTGGAACTAAAGGAGTTAGCCATTCTCCTTCTGAATCAAAGTAATCTACTTCTACTCCAATATTATCTACATACCATCCAGCATAATTGTAATTATAAACTGAAACAAAACTAAATCTAAATTGCACTGTTGAACCGCCATATGGCGTAATATCTCCGACCATAGAATCCCAATTATTGTTAGAATTACATCCTTGTCCAGTTGCACCAGACCACACATCTAAACTTTGACCACCAGGAGTTAAAATATGGCTGTAACCAGTATACATATTTGCTCCATGATACCATCCTTGTCCAGTTGCTGGATCTACTGAGTCAAAATGATCCCAAGTAGTTCCTCCATCATCTGAAATAAATAATGCTGCTCCACCATAACCAGAATAAGTACACACCCACTGATCAAAAACAATACGTGCTGAAGCACCAAGCGGGATTGTATATTCGGGAGTATATACAAACGCCTCTAATGGAGTAAATGCTCCACTAATATATGCCGTATCTAATCCAGTACCAAATGCATAGGGAGTACTTGCTGCATTAGTTGGTGATTGTTGATTTACACAGTTTGTACATGCTGCCACTGTACCATACTCAAACAAATCTTGCCCTGTAGGGTTTGACATTGTCCAACTTGAAGAAGGAACTGAAGGTGAGTTTTCAAAACCATCAGAAAAATATAACCCACCAGCTCCTATCATTGTATATGACCAATCATCTACTCCTCCTGTAGCATAATGTGTTGCTGTTGTTGAAGAATTAAAATGATCATCAAAATGTACTACTGAGTTTGTATCAAATACTTTGATTCTGTCCACAGTTAATCCTTCTTGACTATCTTGAGTTCCTCCATAGTTTACACTAGTATCTGTAGTTACTTTTATTCTCAAAAATGTTGTTGGATCTGAAGCATAACTCGCAGGCATAGTGAAATCCAGAATTAAGAATCCTCCAGATTCATCGGCATAATTTACACCATTTACTGTATATCCGTTATGTGGTATACCGTAAGTTTGAGGGACATTAGTGATATCAGTCCAACTAATACCATCGCTACTTGCTTCTACAAGGAAATTGTCCCATACACTTCCTTCTAAATCCCATTCTGCAGTTAATTGTGCTGTAATTGGTGCTGTAGCGGAACTCAAATCAATTGGTACTTCTAATGCAGAACTTGCACTTGCTGAATAAAGACCTGCAACTCCATTAACATCGTAATAACCATGATGCCAATGTCCAACAGATCCACCAATATTTTGAATTATCATATCATCTATAAATATCCCTGGTCTTCCAATACTATGAGTACTAGTCCAAACTCTTAATCTGAAATCAATTACTGATGCTTGTGGAATTCCAGTAATATTATCTAAAGTGAATACTGAATTATGCCACCCAGGTGAAGATGTATTTCCAAATATTCCAAATCCAGTTCCATTAGCAGAAACACCATTGGGAACTGGAGCTGAAGTATTGCTGTAATTCAAATATCCAGAATCTGGTTCAATCCAAGTCCAAGCCCCTCCATCTAAACTATATTCTAACCACGCACCGTCTCCTTCAGCAAAATGATTCCAATGTGTAAATTCCACTGTAAATTGATTTACTGGGTTTGGCACATTAATTGTAGGCGGTTGTAACCATGCATCTGTACCTCCAACCAATGGTGCACCAATCTTTGTACCAGCAACTATTGCTCCTGAATATGGCGTTGCAGGTATTTCTCCGTGTGGAACTGTTCTAACATTACCTGTCACATTGCCCGTTACATTTGTTAATTCTCCAACATCCCATATTGAGGGATTTGATTGTGAATATCCAAATTCAAAATTATATGTAATATCATCTAAAGTGTCAACATTACCAAAACTACCATTTGGCGCAAGACTCAATAAATCCTCAAAATGAGTTCCCGTAGTTCCTGAATGTGCACCAGAAGATGTGAAGTTTTGCCCTGGTGCTCCTGCATTCCAACTCTCTCCATACCCTCCTGAAAGTCCTCCATCCTCATGGACATCAAACCAACCATCTAGAATTGTTGCATTTGATGCAACTTCCCAGCCATCGACAGTATTGTCATTTCCTGTATCTGCATCCATTGTTGGAGGTCCAGTCCATGCAGAAATACCTGCTGCTGCTGGCATCAATATCATTTGTAAAAATACAAAGATAGTTAATAAAATTCTCTTATTCTTATTTTTCCGTTCTAAAAAATTTTTCATTTTGTCAACTCCGATGAAGTTTGAGGACGCTTCAACAAATTATCCACCCCACTAGACCTCTATAGGTGTGTCCCTTTAGGGACACAATATAAATTAACTATTTGGTTCAATAACTTGATACGCAAAGGGAGGGATTTGAACCCCCGAGTCCAAGGGACAGTGGATTTCGAATCCACCGCAATACCGGGCTATGCGACCTCTGCATAAATTAGTCTAAAAAAGCAATGAAGATAAGCGTAGTGGGCATGGACGAGAATATGCGAATCAGCATATTATACCAAGGCACAACTCAACACATAGATTCAGAAAAAAAACTTACTGTAAAAGAAGTATTAATTAAAGCAGGCATTCATTCATCAATGGTTTTAGTATGTAATGAAAACCAAATTATACCGCAGACATCTGTAATAAATTCAGATATAGAATTGGAAATTATTGATGTTGGTTCTGGCGGATGATTTATTGATAGAAACTATCGTCTGGCATCATAAGTTCTTTGGAAATTAAAGCACCAGGCCCTTCAGAATAATTTGCCATTAAATCCTTAGCTAATTCCTCAGTACGATCCAAAGTTACTGGCAACTCAAATCCAAAATAATTCATCAAAGAATTCCTTAACCTTTCAGCAGCAATTGCATCTACGCTTGTACCAAATGTTTCTGCTATCACCGTAACTGATGACACTCCTCTTGAAGGTGCTAATGAACCAAGCAAACCACACAAACCAATTACACCACCTTCTGGTTGTGTTTCAGAAACCTTAATTCCGTCTTCAGTAAGTGATTTTTTGGTATCCTCATCGGCAACAACGACATGAATATTTTCACAACCAGCATCACTTGATAATCCTGCAAGTAGAATTACTCTGTGAGTTTTATTTTTCTTTAATAAATTCAAAATATCTACTGCCATCTCATATTGACCCCTAGGTACAAGCGGTTGAACATCGCCACATAAGGTAAGTATTGTCTGCCCATCAGGCAAATTTAATTCATTTAAATGTAAATGAGGGGGAGTTAATATTCCATTTTTCATTGCAGAATGTGGAGGGAAATCGGGATGTTGTAATTTCAATAATTCTTTAGATTCACATGCTTTATTTAATGAATCTATTAGTAATTTACCAACATTTCCAACACCTGGCAATGCAAATAACACATATTTATGATCAGGTAATTTATTTTCTTTACTATTCCATACAATATGTGTATTCATAAACCCCAGCGAATTTTGGAAGGACTTAAGCAATTGCATCAAACATATGATAAGTTTGCTACTTCCATATCAATTATTCTTCTTCGGTTAGTGAGGGTAATGATTCATTCCAAGCATCAGAACCAACATCATTTAATTTCCTTCTACGGTGTGCTTGAGAATCTTCTGGCGTCCATTTTAATGGGGCTGCTGCTTGAGAAGTACCACCGCATTTAGGGCACTCTAATTTGTAAGAATATACTCCACAAATTTTGCATTTTTGTATTAATTGACGTGCCATTATAATTCCTCATTGACGTTCAATGATAGCACTTCCTTGATTTGATTCAACACTTGAAACCAAAGATTGTGTTGCATTTTTCCAAGCAGATTCTGCTAATTTATAATCAGGTGCTTTAATTTCAAGACGATATTTCGGAGCACCATCATAAAAACAACTAACACTTATTTCATTTTCTAAATTAGCATGTTTTTCTGCTTCTATTAATGCCTCTTTAATGGCCTCTACGCCCATTGGCCCTCCAATTTCAATACTACAAATTCCTCTAATCTCAACAAAGGGAGGTATGATGTTTGCTACAGCTGTTTCTACAAATTCTAAAATCCAATCGCCTGTAAATCCTTCCTCATGTAGTGCCTCATGATCTAATGCTGCCTTTTCAAAAGAAGTATATAACGTTCCAAAAGCAGAAGATAATTCTAAGTCTGTTTCTTTGACTTCATCATCAGACCACCCTAGTTTATCGCCAATTACTTTGAGAAGTTGCGTTGCACGTTGTTCATTCTTCCAAGATTGTAATGTATCTCTTCTTCTTTCTTCGGAAACACTTTTCAAAGATAGTTCATATGTATCCTGATCCTTTTTTCCTTTTCTTAGAACTTTACAAACTACTCTTTGACCATCTCTTACAAATGCTCTGATATTCTTTACCCAGCCAGAAGCAATTTCTCCAATAAATATGAACCCCTGAATTCCCTCATATCCATTTATTGAAACATAAGCACCATTCTGTTTTACTTCTGTAACTGTGCAAACTACTAATTCGCCCTCCTCGGGACCCATAGTTGTTTTATTAGGATCATCGCTCATTATATTCACGCTGACTCGAGGACCTCTACAATACTGCAACCTACTAATCTAGCTTTTCCGCCCGCGGGTTCTACCATAATCGCCTCACAAACTCCACAAGTTATTGTTGTAGATGCACGTTGGAATATAGTTGATTCATTGCCACAATTTTGGCATTTTACTTTAATGAAATTACTTGGAATATTTCTCACCTCAATTATCTGTTAATTCAAATTTCTTAGCCCTTTGACAAGGAGCGTTGTGCGCTTTACCTGATTCAGTGCAACGAAATAATATGTTTACTCTTTTTGTTGGTTTTTCCCTACCTTCTGGCTTCGGACGTGGAAAACCACGATAACCTGCTGTGACTCTACGGAAGCGTCTTTGTCCCCATTTTAATTCACTAGCACGGCGTTTTTTGATCCTCTCAACAGTGTGCAAAGTGTGCTTTCCTAAAGAAGGACTGTACCTTTTTATTTGTCTTGGCATCTTAACCATCATTTCACCTCAAGCATTTCGCCCACTAACGAGCCATATATATGCATGTCGTGAAGGCATTAACTAATAAATCTCAAACTTAACATACAAGGGTCAATTTGAATACGTGTAACTTTGACCTATGTACATGGTCACACTTGCATCAGAACCAGGTGCACTTGATTTATTCTGGTTTCCCATGTCAATCTTCGTTACGGGAATGATTCTAACATTAACTAGAAACCCAATAAAAATTCAAAAAATGGGAATTATACTAGCAATTATTGGCACCATTTTTGTCGCCATCTCTCCATTTACTCTACCTGACTCTCCATCAAGTTCTTTTGGTCAATTAATTCTCTTATTACTTGGGCCAACAATATTGCTAATTTTTGCAAATTTAAGTTCAATTAAAGACAATAAAAATGAATATATTCAAACATTTTTAATGATTTTAGCTTTATCTTGGATTGTCTTAATATGGATTATTGGACCACAATTCAATAATTCAGGTAATGACTTTTGGTTGTTATGGGTGATTAGTATTCAAATACTCTCCACAATAATTCTATTCTCACAAGCATATTTAGAAGAAAACACAAATGCAAAAATATTATTTTTATTTTTGGGAATTTCAATTCTACTCCTAAATGAAGAAAAATTAGGCCTTCCTAATGCATCAAGAGCATTATTCATTGAATCTAGTGGCACAATTAGTGGAGCAATAGTAGGGTTCTTTTTTGGGCTAATCATATGGTTTTATACAATACAAAAATTACATTCACGTGAAGATGATTTGAAAATGGACAAGGAGTTGACACTTGATGAAAAAAATCTCCTTTTGACAAAATTAAATAATGATCTGGAATGGATAGAAAACTTTGAAGGCGGTAAATATGAATAACTTTTCTCTTTACAAACTAATTGGTTTCGTGCTTACTCCATTTTTGATTTTATTTGTTATTTGGGCAATTATTGGGGAGGAAATAGATGTGTTTTTCATTCAATTCATTAATTCTCTATTATCCTCGATTTTAATTACAATAATTATTGCAACTTTATGTTCATGGTGGTTTTGTTTAGCTAGATCCTCAAGATTAAATATACCTCTTGTATTAACATTAACATCTCTTGTCTTAATGGCATTCATGCAAAAAGTCATGTCATATGATTCAATACAACCTAATGGATTATATACACCATTAGCAATTATTTTAAACAATAGTCTCAAATTACTAACAATCTCACTTTCTTTTGTATTCATTATCTTGATTGGATTATTAATTTCAAAAGAATCTCGCCTGGAGGAAGAATAACATGTCTGGAATTAGATTACAACCTGGTGACTTAAGTGAATGGTTAGATGATTTACGTTGTTCAATTCTTGATAACCCTCCTAATACCTCTAAAGAATTGGAAATGATTCGTAGAAAAGTTGCAAAAAAACATAAATTAAAAATGCCTCCAGGTGATGCTCAGTTATTTTCAATAATTGATGAGGATTTAAAACTTAAAATCGGTAAATTCCTAAGGCGTAAACCAACAAGAACTCTTTCTGGAGTTGCACCTGTAGCAATAATGACTTCTCCTTATGGTTGCCCACACGGAACATGTACATATTGCCCAGGAGGTCCTGAATTCGGTACTGCTCAATCATATACTGGTCATGAACCTGCTGCAAGAAGAGCTTCGAGGCACGGTTTTGAAGCATCTGCACAAGTATTAGATCGAATTGGACAATATTCTGCAATAGGGCATGATGCTTCAAAAATTGATTTGATTATAATGGGAGGTACATTCACAGGAAGAGATCTTGGATATAGAGAGGCTTTTATCAAAGGTGCTTTTGATGCTGCTAATGGAGATATTAGCGAATCGTTAGAATTGTCACTGATAAAAAATGAATCTGCCACAAATAGAATTATTGGATTAACTATTGAAACAAGACCAGATCAATGCTCCTCGGTTGCAATTGACTGGATGCTAGAAAATGGAACTACAAGAGTTGAATTAGGAATTCAATCTCTAGATGATAAAGTTTTGAAAAATGTACATCGAGGTCATTCTGTATCATCTGGACATAGAGCAGGAAAGCGTTGTAGAGATGCTGGGTTGAAACTGAATTTACATATGATGCCTGGGTTACCTGGAATTACTGTAGAAAAAGATGAAGAAATGTTAACTGAATTAATGCATGATGAAAAATGGAGGCCTGATATGCTTAAAATATATCCTTGCCTCGTTGTGAAAGGTGCACAATTAGTACAAGAGTGGGAAGCAGGAAAATTTGAGGCGATGGATAATGATACTGCAATCAACCTTGTTGCTGATGTAATGTGTAAAGCCCCCCCATGGTTAAGGATTCAAAGAATTCAACGAGATATTCCCTCACATGAAATCGTGGCAGGTGTAACAGCAGGAAATCTTCGTCAACTTGCTACTAGACTTCTTGAAAAACAAGGTAGAAGAAGCGGATGCATAAGAGATAGAGAGATAGGAAGGGTTAATCATAAACCAGAAAAAGAGGAATTCCGTACAATTATAAGAGAATATTCTGCAGCAGATGGTAATGAATTATTCATTAGTTTTGAGGCACCATTAATCCATCCAAATGAAGAAAAAAGAGGCGGCTTTAATGGAGGAATTCCATTAGTCGAAGGCGTACATAAATGGTCATCTTCAGATCCTGCAGGTGGGGTTATTGCTGGTTTCCTAAGAATGAGAAAGCCTAGTAGTGATGTATGGAGAGAAGAGCTTCAAGGCAATACTGCAATTATTAGAGAGGTGAAAATATTTGGAACTGCTGTGGGAGTTGGAGAAGAAAGTGATAAAAATTCAACACAACATCAAGGATTAGGTAGTCATTTAATGGATATTGCTGAAAAAATTGCAGTTAAACATTGGGGTACTGAAAAAATTCTAGTTACATCTGGAATAGGTGTGAGAAAATGGTATAAATCTCTTGGATATGAAAGAATTGGCCCATGGATGGGGAAATCCATATGATTTTCTTTTACTCTAAAATTGTAAATACTCATATACAGGTTGTTAGTCGCATCAAATCCAAGGTGGTCACATGAGTAAGGGTACTCCGTCAATGGGTAAGCGTCAAAAATCAACTCATTTGAGATGTAGACGTTGTGGAAGACATTCATATCATAAATCAAAAGGTGTTTGTGCATCATGCGGATATGGAGATACCGCAAAAATGAGAAAATATAGTTGGAATAAACGTACACATCGTCCAAAAAATTAAATTTTTTGTTGAATGGGGCACTAATAAAGAATAAATGCCCTACCTTCTAGTAACGTTACAGGGCATTAACATGTGTGGAATTCTTGGCATTCTTGGAAGTGGTGGCTCAATTAGCAATTTGTTGTATGATGGATTACTTGTTTTACAACATAGAGGACAAGATGCTGCAGGGATTGTGGTTTGTGATAATGACAAATTACACTTGAGAAAGGATAATGGATTAGTCAAAGATGTATTTCATAAAGAACATATTCATAGTTTAAAGGGGAATATAGGTATTGCGCATGTAAGATATCCTACGGCGGGAACTTCTTCTGCTGCTGAAGCTCAACCATTATACGTAAATCACCCATATGGAATTTCACTTGCGCACAATGGAAATTTAACAAATGCAAAAACATTAGCAGATGAATTATATCGCGATGATTTAAGACATATCAATACAAATTCAGATTCTGAAATCTTATTGAATATTTTTGCTGATGAATTATCAAAAAGAAGGAAATTAAAAATTGAAGGTGAATTATACCTAAATGTTGATGATTTATTTCATGCAATTGGAGGAGTACATAAACGCTGTTCTGGAGGATATGCAGTGGTGGGAGTAATCGCAGGTTATGGGATGTTTGCATTCAGAGATCCTCAAGGAATTAGGCCCTTGGTATATGGATCAATACTAAATGAGGATGGCCGTTCATGGGGCACCTCATCTGAAAGTGTTGCATTAAGTACACTTGGTTTTGAAGCCATTTCTGATGTTGCACCTGGTGAGGCAATATTCATTGAGAATGGAGGAAATATGTTCCAAAGACAATGTGCAGAAAAAACAAAATTATCTCCTTGTATATTTGAATATGTTTATTTTGCTAGGCCTGATTCAATAATTGATGGTATTTCTGTACATCAAGCAAGGCTAAACATGGGAACTAAATTAGCAAAGAAAATTAAGAAATCTTGGCCTAAACATGACATAGATGTTGTAATTCCTGTCCCTGATAGTGGGAGGATTTCAGCACTCCAATTAGCAAAGGAATTAGGTGTTGATTACCGTGAGGGGCTAGTAAAAAATCGCTATATTGGAAGAACATTCATCATGCCAGGGCAATCTATTAGAAGAGATTCAGTAAGGAAAAAATTGAATACAATAGATCATGAATTCTCTGGGAAAAATGTACTTTTGGTTGATGATTCAATTGTAAGAGGGAACACTTCAAGAAAAATTGTAGAAATGGCAAGAAAATCTGGTGCTAAAAAAGTGTATTTTGCATCTGCAGCTCCTCCTGTAAGATTTCAAAATGTATATGGAATAGACATGCCAGCCATTAGTGAATTTATCGCAACAGGAAATAACATAGATGAAATTGCAGAAAGCATTGGTGTCGACAAATTATTTTATCAAGATCTTGAAGATTTGATTGATGCAGTAAAATTAGAAGGTGATGGCCCCCAAGAATTCGATAATTCTTGTTTTAATGGAGAATACGTCACAGGAGATATATCTTTAGAATACTTAGATTCATTAGAAAAAAGTAGAAATGATCATTCAAAAAATCATACTATAAATGCAGACGAACCAATAGGACTTCATAATCAAGCCTAAATCGATAGGCTCTTACGCTTAATAGTGCATTGGGGGTTGAGAACGAATGCCGATGGTTATACTGCCCCAGGACAAAGAATCTGTTGATTCTGAAATTTCAAGTATTGCTTTAAGCAATGATGGGGAATTTATCGCATGGTCGACATACAACGGTTTATTCACAATAATGTCTAAAGAAAATAAAGAAAAAAGAGAGGTTCAACTTAACAGCCATGGTAAAAATATAGAATACGTTTCTTCAGGAAATTTTGTAGTTAGTCAAGAAGAAGGAAATATCTTATGTTTTTCGAAAAGTTGTGAAAAATTATGGGAGATTGCATCCCCTGGAGGATGTGAATTAATGAAATCTGCAATTAAAGGAGACATTATTGCTTTTATTGATGGTACAAATAAATTAAGAACAATTAATTTTCAAGGTGAATTACTAGGTATTTTTTCAGAAAATGAACTTGTTGGTATGACTATTAATGAAAATGGTTCTGCAATTTCATGTTGGGATGACGAGGGTAATTTGATAGTGCTAAATCGCAATTGTTCCAAGATTTTTAAAAGGCCTATTAATTCAGAAATTGGTGAAAGAATAATTACCGCAAAATATACACATAACGGTATTTTACTTGTAAGTAGAGAAACATTAGATCTTCCCGAAGAAGGTGAACAAAACGAATTAGAATTTTGGAATCCATTGGGACAAAAAACAGGTAGTGTAGGATTTAATTCCAGATGTATTGCAATAAATGTTAGCAAGGATTCCATATGGGCAGGATTATTTTCTGGAGAATTATTACTAATAAATGGTGAAAAAACAAATCAAATCTGGAAATCTGAATATTCAATCACCTCATTAATTACATTAAATAATGATATTCTTGTAAGTTCTTGGTTTTATCTTTTCAGAATAGATAAAACATCAGGTGAATGTGTTTGGCAGTATGAACATGAAGGCATTATTGATTTTATGGTCATGAGCGACAATGAAGAAGTATTGGCATTATGCGGTAATGACAGAAATGATTACACAAATGCTGCTCCCCTTGCATTATTAAATCCTAATTCTACTCCGATTTGGGAAGAAGAAAGTGATGATGACTATATTGAAAAAGAACCTATTGAAGTTGAAACTACTGATGATAATAATATCTATAACAACTCAAATGAAGATTTAAAAAATCTATTAGGAGATGATTATAATCAATATGATTTGAAAAACGATTCAGAAGGTTCAACAATGGATGATTTAATGGCTGCATTTAATGAAGAAAGCCCTCAAGAAACAGAAAAAATAGAAAATGAAGATAATTTATCTCTTATTGAGCATCTCTTATCAAATGATGAAAAAAGAAATCAGCCACCAGTATGTAATGCGGGAAATGATCAAAACCTTGAAGCGGGTGATGATGGTAGTTGCTTAGTTCTTTTAGATGGTAGTTCATCACATGATCCTGACGGATATATTCGTATTTGGAATTGGGCTAGTGAAGATGGAAGAACTCTATCCAATGGCCCAAAAATAAAATTACGTTTACCAATTGGAACTCATAGATTTACTTTAACTGTTACAGATGATGATGGAGCAATGTCAAGTGATAGTGTTAGTGTCATCATTAGATAATGCAGGAATTCTTGAATCCAACCACTTACTAATATCTGATATCTCTTGATTACATACTTCATGCCCCATTTGGTATTCATGCCAATTAACTTCAATCGAATGTGATGTTAATAATTCATGAGTATAAAGTCCTGAAAAATAAGGAACTACCATGTCAAACCTTCCATGTGCTTGAAAAATCGGTGTTTTTTTGTTAATTAATTCTGATTCAAATCTATCTCTGACTGGAAGATAACAAGATAATGCAATTACTCCTGCAAGATTTAATTCAGAACGTAATGATAAATGTAAAGCAAGTGCTCCTCCTTGAGAAAATCCAGCAATAACAATCCTTTCTTCTGGTATTCCATTCATTATTTCATTATCAATTAATTTTTCAACTAATAATGCGGATTTAATTACATCATCAGTAGACTCCCTAGGTGCGTCTCTAGCACCTGGATCCATTGAAAGAATATCATACCAAGCAGGCATCCACATACCTCCATTAATTGTTACTGGCATAGATGGAGCATGAGGTAAAATAAATCTACGACCTGGACGATTTAACATTCTAGCTACTGGTGCGAAATCATGACCATCAGCACCTAAACCGTGTAACCAAATAATTGTAGAATCAGCAGATTCTATATTAGATCCGACTTCTACAAAAGTAAGTGCATCTGCCATTAAACACCACTTTATCCAAGTAATGATCCTAATTCTTGTTCAAGTAACGGAAGTGCTTCTTCCCATGTTGCAATTATTCCATAATCTGCATGCCTAAAAATTGGTGCTGTACCATCTTTATTAATTGCAACAATATACTTGCTTGTTCTCATACCTGCAAGATGCTGAATAGCACCAGAAATACCTACGGCGATATACAAACTAGGATTTACTGTTTTTCCTGTTTGGCCAACTTGCATACTATGAGGGATCTCTTCCCAAGTATCTACTGCTGCTCTACTAGCTCCTACTGCAGCACCTAAAATATTAGCCACATTGTATAATTTTTCAAAATTTTCAGGAGTTCCCATACCTCTACCTCCTGAGATTATGATATCTGCTTCTGAAACATCTAATTTTTCACTTGCTTTTGCAACCATTTCTTTCAAAGTTGTTCTCAAATCAGATGAACTGTTTACATTTGTAATTGTGGCTGAACCACCACTTCCTGCTGGTTTAAAAACATTAGATCTTATTGTCATTACAGAAGGACCACTTAATGCTAATTTTTCATGTGCTTTACCAGAATATATTGGATGAGAGATAGTATTCCCATCTATTTCAATAACGTCTTGTACAACAGTTGCACTTCTTGATGCTGCTAGTCTGGCTGCTAATTCTTTACCTCTTGAAGTCGATGAAGTCAATAAATGACCAGGCGGAGATACTGATGCTATTGCTTCGGCCCAAGCCGCTGAGTCATAAGTTGCAAAACAATCACTTTGTAATGCAATTACGCTTCCAACCCCCTCATAATTTGCTGCAATATTTGCTGCTGCTTCGGGAGAAGTTCCAGGAACTACCACAATTGGGTTATTTCCTAAAGATAATGCTGCAGTTACAACTTCTGCAGTTGATTCTTTCAATTCATTATTATTTACGTCTGCTAAAATTATTATTTCACTCATTTTTTCACCTCAAATAACATTTGCCTCATCTCTCAAAAGTTTAACAACTTCAGGTACGTGTTCTGAACCTTCATAAGATTTACCTGGTGGTTTTTGTGGAGGGGATGTATGTTCAAGCACTGATGTATTTCCTTCAAAACTACCAACATCGATCAAATCTACAACAGCTCTTTTGGCCATCATGATTCCTTTTACATTTGCCCTCCTTGGCTCACCCATTCCCTTATCGCATGTAATTAATGCAGGTAAGTCTACTCCTACCTTTGCTTGTCCTTCTGGAGCAGGTTGCATCAATTCTAATGAATTGTCTCCAAAAACTATCTTTGTCACATTTGCAATAGATGCCCAACCTAATTTTTGGGCAACCCCAGGTCCTGTAGATCCTGCATTAGTATCTGCTGCCGCTTTACCACAATAGACTACCTCTGCCCCCATACTTCTACATGCTTCAGCAAGCATTGATTGTACTGAGAAACTATCGATATATCCTTCACTAACATCAACTCTAGCTATTTTGTCAACACCTAATGCTTTGGCATCTTTGAGTGTTTTATCACAACGTGCAGGTCCTAAGGTCAATGCAGTCACACTTCCACCAACTGCTTCTTTATGTTGTAATGCAACTTCTAGTGCATATTCATCGTAAGGACTTGTTATCCATTTAATCATTGACAAATCTGCTCTTCCATCCTTTATCTCAATCTTGGCATTAGTATCTGGTACTTGCTTAACTAAAACTACTATTTCCACCATTTTAAATCACAAACAAACAGTCCACTGGAAGGCCGTTATTCAAACTTACCAATGATAATAAAAAAATAAAAAAAATTAGTTCGCTGTCTGCCCCAGATATACTGAGGCAGACAGCCGTATTTACTAACGAGTTAACTTAGCAATCTTGCTTACGTCTAGACATTACTAATACTGCACCAAGCATTGAAATTACGCTTAGTGTAGATGTAAATCCAGGTATTGAGCCACTCTCATCAGCAGCAACTTCTTCGATAATGTCTCCGACATTATCTACTGAAGGCGCTACACATTGTGTTTGGTCATCACTCAATACTAAATTATCTGGGCAAGATAGTGTTCCGTCATCATTAGTAGTAGGTTCAACAATGTCATCTGCATTATTTTCAGGAGCTAAAACAACTAAAGTAATTGAACCAGCACCAGAATGTCCTCCTGTTGAATCCCATTTGTAATCAAAAGTTACGTTTGGCATTCCTTCAATCGCCATGAATTCAGTATATGCGTGACCTTCTCCTTCTTCTAAGAACTCGTAAGTTACATCAGTGAAAGTCACTTGTCCCATTACCATATCTCCATCAGGGTCTTTACAATATATGCTTAGATACCACATTCCTGCCATTAACTCGATTGTATGATCACCGTTTGGTGCTTCGAAGTGTTCTTCTCCTTCTTCCCAATCTGTTCCATTACTTACTGATGCAAATACATGACATGTAGGTGCTTGGTTATCTTCAACATCGACTTCCCAATCTGCCTCTGGTCCAGGTTCGATATCTTCATGATCTAGATTATCTGCATTGTAGTCTTTTACAGTCTTAGAAAATACTACTGAAAGTGCATTTAGTTCTCCGCTATCACAATCATATGGTAGTGTCCATCCATGTTCTTCGTTTGCTTCTGGAATCCAACCTTCTCCTTCTGCTTCAACAGAAACTGGACTCCATGCCCAACTATCATAAACAGCAAATAATCCTGTTTCAGCATCATTGTCTCTTACACCATCCATACACTCTTCAACCATTGCTGAATTATCTGAATTGTATAATGAAACAACATGTTGTTCTGTTGTTTCCCAATCTTCAAGAGACAATAGCCATACTGAACCAGACATTATCGATACTGACATTCCATCAGAACCATCTACTGGCCCAACTAAACCATCTATCCAAATCCATTCATGATTTGGTTCTCCCAATACATTTCCATCTAGTGCAACAGTAAATGTATCATCATCATCATCATTATCATCAGGTCCACTGTTTGCAGTAGTCCACATAAGTCCTGCAGCTTCACAATCAGCTTGGTTGTCAAGTGCTG
>PAAW01000047.1 GCA_002699515.1 Methanobacteriota archaeon | reverse complement strand
TTGTTTAGAACAACATATTACAATATGTATGATGCTCATGAGGAAAAAGAGCATATTGGTGGAGCAAAAATGAATACAACATTTATGAATATTATGGATAATAATGTAATTGGTTTAAAACCGGGTTATGATTATCAACATTTAGACCCAAAATCAGGTATAATTAAAGAAAATAGTAAAGTAACTGAAAAAACAGTGATTATGGGTATGGGCTCGAATAGTATTACGGATATGGATACATTCATAGATAATTCAGTATATGCCAAAAAGGGTCAAGTGGGGGTAGTTGATAAGGCTTTTATGACAGAGGGGGAGGAAGGAAAAAGAATAGCCAAAGTAAGGATAAGAGGTGAAAGAATACCTCAAATTGGAGATAAATTTTGTTCTAGAGCAGGTCAGAAAGGTACTATTGGAATTATACTTCCTGAATGTGATATGCCTTGTACTGAAGATGGAATAAGACCCGATATTATTGTAAATCCTCACGCAATGCCTTCAAGAATGACAATTGGACATTTAGTTGAGACTTTAACAAGTAAGACAGCTAGTATATATGGGGGTTTCGGTGATTGTACAGCATTTACAAATAAGGGACCAAAGCATAAAGAATATGGAAAAATGCTTACAGATGAAGGATATCATTCTACGGGCAATCAGATTTTATATAATGGTATGACAGGCGAACAATTAGAAACAGAAATATACTTTGGACCGACATATTATTGTAGATTAAAACATATGCCCAAAGATAAAATAAATTATAGAGCAAGAGGTCCTAGAACTGCTTTAACAAGACAAACTGTTCAGGGAAGAGCTAATAATGGAGGTCTTCGTATAGGAGAAATGGACAGAGATTGTTTAATCGCGCATGGTTTAAGTTCGTTTATACAAGAATCTATGATGGTAAGAGGTGATGAGTTTGAATTAGCAATTTGTAATAAAACTGGATGTATTGCAATATATAATGAAATAAATAATATATTTTTGAGCCCTATGACAGACGGTCCTATCAAATTTGTAGGAAATTTAGTAGAAGATTTAAATATTATTAATATAAGCAAATACGGAAGAGATTTCAGTATTGTAAGAGTTCCATATGCGTTTAAATTATTATTTCAAGAACTTCAAGCTATGAATGTTCAAATGAGAATTATAACAAATGATAATGTAGACCAATTATTGACATTAACAAGTGGTAATGATATAATAAAATTAACAAAAGAAAAATTTCAAAATTTTGAACAATTACAAAATGATATTAGTTCTAAACAATTTCAGGATAAAGGTATTCCACTAATCAAAGAAAAAACCCCACAAGAAGAAGCAAATCCCGTAAAAAGTGTTGTTTTTGAAGATGAAGGTGTAGACAGTTATATGCCACAATCTATGGATGATGATGGTGATGATTTACCAAATGTGTCTAGTGTAGAAGAACCCTTAAAAATAGGAGACTTGGTTAGATTACAAGGGATTTCAAAATTCAACGGAGAAAATTTATCTGAAGATAAGACTACATATAGATTACTAATGTATGATAGTAATGATTTAGATTGGGCAATGGAGGCAATAGATGGAGAACATACTGGAGAATTAAAAAACCATTTCCCTGAAAATATAATTAGAGTATCAGATTTACCACCACCTACATATGCACCAGAATCACCAACATATGCACCAGAATCACCAACATATTCTCCTGGAATACCAAAATATGCAGAAGTTGTTCCAGATTTAAATTTAGATACCATTGGTGAATTAGAAGAGGAAGAGTTAGAAAAAGAAAGTGTAGAGGATGATAATAATGATGAAGATGAAGATGAAGATAAAGAAAAAATAATAAAGACAGAAAGTTCTATTGATAAACAAGATACTACAGGATTAGAAAAATTATCAACTATTGATGAATCTGAAAAAAAAGAAGATGAAGAAGAAACATCATCAGATATTAAATCGATAACAAAATAATTTTATTTTATATAAAATTGAAAATATATAAAATGAAAAATATATGAATAAGTATATAATATGAGTAAACAAAAAACATTAAATAGTCAAATGATAGCAAAAATATTTACTTCTAGGAAAATAATATTAGATTTAGCAAAATCAAGAGGATTTAATATAGAAAACTACGAAAATTTTACAATAAATGACATTTTAATAATGAATACAAATAAACAACTAGATATGTTACTAATAAATAATAATACAGGTAAAAAAATATATTATAAATATCATTTAACTACTAAAATTCGCGGACCACATATACAAGATTATATTGAAGATATTTATTCAATAGATGAAGTATTAAAAAAAGTTGATGATTTAATTATAGTTGTTAAAGACAAACCCAATGACGTGTTAAAAAATATGTTAAAAATGGAATTCATAAATAATGGGTTTTATGTAAATATATATAACTTGCACAATTATCAATTTAATATTTTAGAGAATGACTTAGTACCTCCTCATAGAATTCTATCGGAAGAAGAAAAAAAAGCAATTGCGAAAAAATATAATATTTTGAAAGATTCTCAGTGGCCTGAAATTAATAGATTTGACCCCCCGGCAATGGCTATAGGATTGAGACCAGGAGAAGTTACGGAAATAAAAAGAAATAGTCCAACTGCTTTAGAAACTAAATATTACAGACTGTGTAATTAATTTATCTTTATAATATAATAATGACTTTAGAAAATAGATTAAATAAAATAAAAAGAGATTGGAATATAACAAAAAATAGATTTATAAATACGTATCCTAGAAGTAAAGTTAATAAAAACGACAGGGCTTTTATAACAAGCAAGGAAAAACTCGATTCTATAAAAAACGAAATAAACTCATTATATGAGAAAACTAAGGATGATACAGAAAAAAATGGTAAATATTTGGATTTTTTTAATAATTATATAGAAAATATTAAGGAAACAATAAATGAAAAAAAAATAGGTTTAGTAACAAAAACAGGTGAAAATTTATCAGGTAATCCATTAAAAATAGATAAATATAATAATAATAGTTTAGCTTATATCAATATAACTTATTATATGATATCTATATTTTCAATGTCATTTTTTATTTATAAACAACTAAAAGCATAAATGTTTTTTCTATCATTAGTTTATAAATAAATGTTTAAACAAGGTAAAATATTTGAAAGAAATCAAAGAAGATATAACAGATTGGTAAATAATGATAAATTAAATTTAATTTCTATTGACCAATTAAATATAGTTGAAAAATTAAAATCTAATAAATATTCCTCTATAAGAGAAGGTTATGAAAATAGGAAAGGTATGAAAGATCCAAATCCAAATAAGTTGGATGAATTGAGCGAACAAGAATCAGCCATATTATTGGACCTTGAAAACCAATTCAATGCTAAGTTAGAAGCTTATAAAATAAAATATGGAGATTATTTAAATGAGCTGACATCAGAACAAAGTATTTCATCTAGAAAACTACGCAATAAAATAGTTAAATATGAAGATAAATTTTATTATGTATCTGACAATGGAACAATAAGAGAATTTGATTTAGACGCACAAATACCAGCGAATAGAGGTAGAGGTTGTCCTGACTTCAATAATGATATACTAAGCGCAACTGATTATTCAACATTTTCTGAAACTGATTTTGGAAATAAGATAAAACCTATAGAAAGATGTGATACAACAAATAAAATTATAACAGATGGGACAACATCTGCTTGGGTTGATTCTATGGGATACAAGCATATTTTTACTTCGTACCATGATAAAAATAGCACCTGTGGAGATACACCCCTAGAAATATCTTCTGAGGAATTTAACGCAATAGAATCATCTACACCATTTCATAAAGATAGCAAATGTATTACAAGTATAGGAAATGGTTTAGAAGGAGAATTATTACAAATCAATGAAGAGTTAAAATCTATTTTACATCAACTTCAAGCACACGTTTCTAATCTTCAAGGTAAATCTGTAGCATTAAATAATAAAGTTGAACAACAAAAATTAGACATAGTAAGTAAATATAACAAATTACAAAAAGATAAGAAAAAATTATCTGAAATGAAAACAAATGAGGTATCATATGGAGCAAAAATAAAAGAGCAAAAATTATTAGTACCATCTGTTGAAATGCATAATTATATATGGGTTGTATTGGCGGGAACATTCCTTGCCACTGCTATTTATAAATTAAAATAAATATAACTTTTTTATCTCTATATATTAGATATAAAATGGTTTTTAGCAAAATTATAGATAATTTAACAAGTTTAATGTCTTTAAAAAAAAAGGAAAATAATATAAAAACTTCAAATACTTCAAAAATAAATGAATTAACCCAAGGTATGATTTATTTACAAAAAAAAAAAGAGAAACTAAATAAATTAAAAAGTAAAATAAAAATTATAGAGGGTTATGAAAATAACGTATTGAATTCTAAATCAGAAAAAGAATTAGAACTTCTTCAAAGTTTAGAAAATGAATATTCTTCGCTATTAAGCAATTACGGAGAAGATTATAGATTATTTATTAGTGAGTATAACACATCTATACAAAAAGTTGATAATTGCAAACAAGAATGTGTAACAAAATATTCAACTGGCGCCAATTCAAATGAATTGACAAAAAGTTGTCAAATTGGATGTGCATTTAAAAATCCTAGTATAAATGAATGTAGTAATACTTATAAAAAATCTAAATTATCAGAGAAAGGGTGTGGTGATATGTTAAAAGCGGAAAATGGTAGTTTAATGTGTCAAAATGGAGAAGTAACAACCGGAAATTTAGATTATGTCACTAGTTCAAATTATGCGGACTCTACTGGTATGACATTAAAGGATGGATGTTGTGAGTGTGGTGGTGGAATGGGTGGTTCAAAACAAAAGGTAAATGCGAAATTATTAGACTCCTGTGATGATATACTTAATATTTATGAATCATATTCTCCAACAACTTCTCCGGGTAAAGATATAATAGAAGCTTGTAATGCTGCCCCATTTGTACAAGGTAATATATCTTTAAAAGACAAATACAAAGATTTATCAGAACAAAATGAAATGTTAAAAAAGAAAGCACAACAAATATTTGACCAAATAAAGATATTGCGTTCTAAGAATAGTTTAACCGATGAAAGGCTAGGTGAGAGTCAAGATGATTTTGACAAACAGCTTGAAGAATATGATGAATTATATAATAAAGTTTTAGAATATAAAACTGGTAAAATGAATTCAATTACAAGAGATGCTCAATGGGAAGATGCTCAATACAAAGAAAAAAGTCAATCATTACATGTATTAATTTGGGCAGGTTTAGCAATTTTAACAATTTTATTTGTCATCAAAAAAATGAAAAAATAATTTTATAACTAGTTATTATATATAAATGGGCGATTCACCAAGCAATAATGAACAATCCACTTGGGAGCAAAATTTGCCTCAGGCTTTAAATGAAAAACATGAACAAACTATGGGATATATTAAAAATTCAGAGGTTCAAGAACAATACTTACAAACAAATCTCCAACAATTAAATCAGAGTGATTCTGATTATTCATATAAAAGTACTCAAATTAAAAATATGATAGATGATTTGGTTACTATGAGATTGGGATTATTGACTGATTTAAAGACTACATATAAATCCACGCAAAAAAACACTTCCGCAAGTAGAAATAATTTAGCAAACCAATTAACTGTAAATAATATAATTAAAAATGAAAAGAAAAATGTTGAAAATGAAATAGAAAGATTAGAAAAAAACGAACTAAATAAAAAAAGACTTGTAGAATTAGGAGAATATGAATATGATAGATATTCTTCACATAAAAATATTTATAAAATAATAGCATATGGTGCTTTTGCTATTATGATTATTGTTTTATTACGAAGTAAATTTAAAATTATACCTTCAAGTATATCCACGATGGCTATAATATTAATAATAGCTATAGTAATAATTACCATAGGTCGTAGAATGTTGGTCAACTTTAGCAGAACAAACTTAAATTGGCAGAAATTTAATTATGACGGATACAAAGGTACCGGTGAAGGGGTTAAGGATAAAAACCAAGAAGAAAATAAGGGTAGTTTGTTTAATAACATATGTAATAATATATCTGATAAGGCATCATCAACAATCAATACTCTGAGAGACGCACGTAATAGCGCTGAAGGAAAAATAAACGCAAGTATTCAAAAAAATGATACCGACAGTTTTCGCAATATTGTAATGGCTTCGGACCCAGAACATTCTGAAAGTTTTTATAATATTCAATAAATAACACATTTTTTAATTTCTAATTATTATATATTAAAAAATGCCCGGAACAAGAACAAGACAATTTTACGAAGAAGAAAATGCGAGGGGAGATGTATTTAAAAAATTAAATAATATGAAGAATGCAGAATCAGAATATAACGCAGAATTATACAAGCAGTGTTTAGTAAAACACGATAATAAAACTTATTGTGATGAAAGACAAGAACATAGATTTAAAAATGATGCTAGACAAATTATAATAGAACAATATGAAAATACAGCAATTCCAAAAATAAAAACAATAGAAGAACGAATTAATTTCATGAAAGATCAAAATAAATATAAAAAAAGAGTATCTGATGTATACAGTGTTTACTATAATAAATATTCTGACCTTAAAGACAAATCAGAAGAAAATATTAACAAGAAAAATGTTAATGATAGAATGGCTAATTACTATAATTCTAAAACGACAGGATTAAAACCTTCATTATATTATTTAAAAATTATATATTGGTTATTATTTATTTGTATAACTGTATTGTTTGTTTATAAAAAGCAATACAAAGAAAAAAAATACTGGCCAATGATTTTATCTATGATATTATTTCCCTTTGTTTTTGAACAAGGTATTAGATTTAGGGTTCCCTTTTTAGGAGTAGAATATCATATACCTAGTATTTTTGAATATGCGTTTATAAAATTCAAACATTTCAAAATAGACAATATTTATTTTATATCATTTACATTAATAATTGGATATTTATTTATCGCAAATCATATTAGTACATTGCCTTTTTAGATATTAATATTCTAAAATAATATTATCTCTCCATAATATTATTTTCAAAACTTTTTTTTAACAAAATGAGTTACCAACGAAAATCATACCAACCAATCCCAATACAAAACCTAAATGATAGTTAAACTGCATAGTTTTGTATATTTTTAACCACGCATTTTTCTCATCTTGAGAATTCAAATGTTTAACCATATAATCACTTTTCGGATGTAAAATATAAAAAAAATAATTTACAGTAAAAGATGTTGCTAATACAAAGCAAATATTGGTTAATTTAGTTATTTTGTTTTTTTTGTTATTAAGAAAATATAAAACTAATAATGATAAAAAAAACCCTAATCCAAAGCCTTTAAAATAAATATTTTTTCTTTCATTCGCAATTTTAATATATCTAGTTTTATTTTCATTGCTAAGTAATTGAAATAATGGACTACTTAATGTTTTCTTATTTACTCTTAAATTAACAAAAATACTAGCAACTATAAAAGCACCCGCCAATATACATGATGTTGTACACTTCATATATAATATACGAATAAAAAATATTTATTAGAATATTTCATTAATTGGAATCACTGGAATCATCATCTTCACTATCATAATCACCATATACAATTTTCCAACCATACCACGCTTTTTTTCTTTGTCTGCCAATATTTTTATCTAATTGCTCATATAACTCCGTAGCCTTGGGAGGTCTTTGTTGATAATTTGTTTGATACCATTCATTGAAAATATTTCTAATTTCTATCTTCTTAATTTTATCATTCTCAGTTCGCTTGGCTATATTATCATTCATAAATTGTCTCCAGAAATTTTCACGTTCTTCGTATTTTTTAGATGCTTCTAACACTAGAGGACAATCTTTAACAACACCACCTGTTTCATTTGCTCGCTCAATTAGTTTAGCAGTTAATACTTCAACCCAACCTGGTAGTTTCTCTTTCATATCTAAGTCTTTCATGTAAACTGGTTTTTCAGGGTCATCTAGTAATCCCTGCTTTCTTTTAACTTCATAATCAAGCTCATCAACAAATTCAGCATTAAATGGAACTTGTCTAATTCTTCTCCATGTACCCTTATCTGTAGATTTAATATTGAATAAATGATTTGTACAACAAACTAACTCAAATTGAGGAACAAATTTACACATTGATTTAGCATACATAGCTCTGCCTTCCATTTCATCACCTCCTGTCATTTGTTTCATAATACCCTCATTTAATTCATCACCGGCCGTAGGTTCATCCATTGAAACAAATCTTTTACCTTTTAACTTGGCTATTTCAGGAGAAGGTCCTCCTATAGATTTTCTTTTTTGTGTAAGAAGAGCAATATTTATTTTATCAGCATAATCACCTAATACCAGATTAAGTAAATCAACCCAAATAGATTTACCATTACCACCAACACCAGTATATAATATAAATTTTTGATTTTTATTTTCACCAATTAAGGTTGACGCAGCATGATCCAACATATATTCTCTCAACTCATTATTAGGAAATATTTGTATAAGAACTTTACATAATTCATCCCATTTATTAATATGTTCTTCATTATTTTCATCAAAAGGAACATAATTTTGTTTTGTAGTAAATGATACATAGTCTTCTGGTATTCCTGATCGAAATTCTTGTGTTCTAAAATCATATATACCATTTTCAAAACCCAACAGATATTTATTTTCATCCATTTTGTGTCGCAGTTCCTCATTATAAAACTGTTCTTGACACTCGCCCATAATTGATTTTTTTGCAGCATGTGATTTTAACTTCATAGTAATTCTATTAAAAGCAGAAGCATTTTGTAGAAATGCTTCTCTTTCAGCAGCAGACCATTGCTCGTCTGTGCTTTTATCTTTCTCATTTTGAGCAGCCTGTTGATAAAGTGTCTCTATATCCTGAGATAATTTAATTCTTAACCCGATTCCAGCATCGCTATTTTTCCACCTATGACTTATAAATTGGAACCATTTTTTTTCAACCATACTAACACACGCGAATTCACCCATAAACAAATTTTTAGCTAATATAGCAATATCTGTATCGGTACCTCCTCCAGGCAATGTCTTATATACTAATTGTTCTACAGAACTATCGTGGATTTTTTTATACTGAACTGGATTCAAATTTTTAGCCCAATAATGAATAGACCGAAATGTTAATCCTTCTTCTTTTTCTTTCATTTCACCCCACACTTTAAACATATTTGGGACTTCAATCCAATTAAATTTTGAAGATTTACTTGAAAATTTTACCCAAGTCCAAAATAAATTTTCATCTGTATTATGCAAAGCCAACCCTACATTCATCCACTCTTTAAATGGAATATAATAAGTCTCATTAAGTAACATAGTAAATTCATGTAATTCTTTCAAATGATAATCTCGTAACCCTAGATTATTAAATATATCCAAAATTATTTCATCTAATTCTGGTTCATTTTTAGGCCATCCTCCAAATATTTTAGAATTATTTGCTTTAACTTTTATTTTTTTGTTTTTCAAAACTTTTGTTTTTTTTTTATTACTTGAAATTTTTTCAAGTTGAGAATGGTATTTTTCTTTAATATTATTTGATGTTAATTTTTGGAAATTTTTATTTTTGGCACTAATTACTGGCAAAATTTTTTGTATATTTAAAGAATCAATATCTTCAATATTAATAAAGTATTCTCCTTTTTTGATACTAATATTCCAATAATATTTTAGTTTATACGCTTCACAACCAGGTTTATGTGACCCATACACCTGCCAATTATTTCTACCACTACTGATACACTCATCAAATATATCTTCAACCTTATTAATACACTTAAGACCACTTTCACCGAAAATACCCATTTCATTTTTTTCCTTGTCCATTACAATTTTTCGCAGTAATAATTGAATATTATGTTTCATACTCAATCCAAATATAATATGAATTCCGTCTTTTGTCTCCTTACCTTTTTGTGTAACAACGTTATCTTTTTCAAATACAAATACAGGAAATTCGATATCGTCCTCAAAAGTGTATATTTCTATTAGAGATTCAGAATACAGTTCAAGAATAGCTGAAATTTCGTCAATAGTAAATTGTCGTTCTTTTACATCTTCTGTAAATCTCATATCAATATCAATCAATAAAGGACCGCCATTTATCTTATCTTGAGTTTCGGTCAAGTATTCGTGGTTTTTTTTCTCAAAAACCCATTTATAATACAAATTCCAAAATTTTTCTAATTCTTCCTCTGGTATATGATAACTACCACCCCATATTTTTTTTCCTGATTTAGCAGATGGATCGCCTATTCTTGTATTTGTTATAACTTTATTATCATCACTATCTTTTCTAATTCTATGAAACTTCAATAATTCCGGTAATGTTTTAACATTTGTTCCATTCATTTTATATATATCATAATACATATTTAAATTAAAATCAATTTTGATATATGATTAAATTTAAAAACTTATTTCTGCTTATCATAAACGGTAATAAATTAATTAATATATAATAATTATTTAAATATTACTAAATAATTATATTTTATATATGTCGAACTATAATACGACTATGACAAAATCCTCACGAAAAAGGTTACAAAAAGATATCATTCAAATTATAAAAGAACCCTTAATAGAGCACGGTATTCACTACGCACATGATGAAAATAATTTTTTAAATGGTTATGCTGTGGTTTTTGGACCAAGTGATACAATTTACAGACACGGTTGTTACTGTTTCAAATTAAAATTCCCAACTAATTACCCGTTTTCTCCTCCAAAATTAACATATATGACAAATGATGGTGAAACACGATTCCATCCAAATTTATATAGAAACGGAAAAGTCTGTATTAGTATTTTAAATACTTGGAAAGGAGAACAATGGACTTCTTGTCAAAGTATAAAATCTGTATTACTGATGTTGGTTACATTATTTCATAATAAACCCCTATTAAATGAACCTGGAATAAAGGAAACAAACTCAATGTTTATACCATATAATAAAATTATTACATATAAAAATTTAGAAATTGCTTTATTAAGAAATATTGATAAAGAAAAACAAAAAAAGTCCATGGATAAATGTCAAGCATTTATTCCAATATATGAAAATTATATTAAAAAAAACTATAAAATTATTTTAAATTATGTTAGTGATTTGAAAAATAACCAAGAAGGTTCAAACGAATATGTTAGACTTTACAATATGAGAGCTAATATTAATTATTCTGAATTATATGATAAAATAGAATCACAAATACATAAATTAGTAAATTTATAATATTAATAAAATTGAAATAAATATATTTATTTTGATAGTATATAAAACATGCATTTTTGTCCCAAATGTGGTAACATGTATTATTTAAAATTATTAAACAAGGATGAAGACAAGCTTATTTATTATTGTAGAAATTGTGGCAATGAAGATACTTCTTTAGCAACAAATATGAATAATTTAGTTGTTAGCAAAACAAAAATCAAAAAAGAAATGAACTACAAAAATGTCATAAATAAATATACAAAATTAGACCCTACTCTACCAAGAATTACAAACATTGATTGTCCAAATAAAGAATGTATTTCAAATAATAATTCAGATGGAGAATCAAAAAATAATACAAATAAAGATATTCTATATATACGATACGATGATAAAAATATGAAATACATATATTTATGTTCACATTGTGATACTGTATGGAACACAAATTCAAAATAAAATTGAAAACTATATAATAAACTTATATAATAATAATATAAATATGGATATTCCTGGTTTAGAAGAAGTTGATGTTGAAAAAGAATTAAAAAAAAACCCCGACGATAGTACTTTAGTTTTATCTGAAAAGGAAGATGACATGGATGACATGGATGACATGGATGACATGGATGACATGGATGACA
>PAAW01000046.1 GCA_002699515.1 Methanobacteriota archaeon | reverse complement strand
CCTTCCACTATGGGCATAAGGAAAGGTTCTCCTTCCAAAGCATTTTGGAGGGATTGCTCATAAGAGAATCATGGGAGAGGGAACACAAATAAAAATTTCCGAAAGCGCAGACCTAGAAAATGCCTTCTTAATCTGCTGTTTTCCAAGTGTAGGGATGGTTAGTAGCATTGTTGGCCAATATTTATTAGAACATCTTAACTTAAATTTTAGTGGTGCGATTAGCGATAATAGAATTCCTGCAATTTCATTAGTCAAAGATGGAAGACCAATGCCTCCAGTTAGAATTTATTCTGGGGCACCGATTTGCAAATTAGAAAATTGTGATAAAGTCGTTTTAATTTCTTCGGAATTTAAAGTGGGTGGTGAATTAGCATTTTCAATGAGAGATTCTATACTTGAATGGGCAAAAGAAAATAAAATTAGCCAAGGTATCTTTATCGATGCTTTTGCAAAAAAAGGATCCCCTCCACCAGATCCTAGCTCTGGAGAGCCAATTGTTGAATATGATGATAACCCTGATGAAATTGATTTTGTAGGGGTGGCTGCCACGGTAAAGGGGTTAGAATTACTAAAATCCATGGAGGTTCCACTTCTTGAACAAGGGCTCATTGGAGGAATGAGTGGGGTTCTTCTTGGAGAAGCAAGAAGGATGGAGTTGAACATGTTTAGTATCTTAGTAGAAGCAGATCCTCGATTTCCAGATGCTAGAGCTGCTTCTGCATTAATTGAAAAATTAGATTCTTTATTGTCTGTAGTTGACCTTGATACTACTCCATTAATTGAGGAAGCGGAGCGTATTGAAGATCAAATAAAAAGTATGCTTGAACATCAATTACAAGTGCAAGAATCGGATAATAGCGGCGCTCCCAATAGTATGCTTTATGGTTAAATTAGTCTCGGTGGGAAGATAATGGAAGAAGAGAAACGAAGACGAATTGTTCGAAAATCTTCCAGGCACCAAGGCAATGATGATTCATCAAAAACAATTAAATCTGAAATTACAAAATTTAATCGGAAAATATATGGTTCCGTACCCAAAAAATCAACATTAGTCGTTGAAAGATTAAAACGTGATTTACGAAGAACAAGAAATTCAGCATCATATAGAATTGGAAATGTAATTGTTAATTCGATTATTAAACCTTGGAAACTCATATTACTTCCTTTCAAAATTATACATATTTCATGGGCATTAGCAAATGAAAGATTAGGTATAAAAAATCCACCAAAACATAATTCTATTGTAGAAAATAAAATGGTTAATAAAAATACAATAGTCGTATTTCCAACCAATGGTGTTGGATTTGGACACTTTACGAGGATATTAGCAATTGCGAAACGAATCAAAAAAATTGATCCTAATATGGAAATAATATTTTTTACTACTATGCCTACACTCCATATTTTAAAGGAACAAGGTAAGTTTGTAGCTTACCACATCCCTGGAAGAAAGAAATTCGAAAATATGGATGCCAGGACATGGAATACACTTACTGAAGAATTTATGGAAAATATTTTTGCAATTCACAAACCAAATTATTTTATTTATGATGGTGCCTTTCCCTATAGAGGGATGCTAAATTCTATTTCTAATCACGAAGAAATAACAAAGTTTTGGCTTAGAAGAGGTACATTGAAAAAGGGTGTTTCAAAAACTCCTACTGAAGGCATTAATCTATTCGATTATATCATTAGACCGAAAGATAGTGTTCAATTAGATTTTAGTTCAGAAGAAGAATATAATCCAGATTTAATCACTTGTAACCCCATTTTACTTTTAGAAAAGGATGAAATGATGAATAGGGAAGATGCATGCGTTAGACTAGGCGTTCCTGAAGATGCTGTAATTGTCTATGTGCAACTTGGAGCAGGAACTATTAATGATATTGATTCTGAAATTGGGATGACCTTAGAAGCTTTAAAACGCTATAAAGATATTTATGTTGTATTAGGTGAATCCATGATCGGAGATAGATTGAAAGTTACTGGAGAACGAATTAGAATAATTCGGGATTATCCTAATTCAAGATTTTTTGATGCTTTTGATTTTGCAATAATGGCTGCAGGATATAATTCGTTCCACGAGGCAGTTCAATTTTCTCTGCCTACAATTTTCTATCCGAATATGGACACGGGACAAGATGATCAATTAGCAAGAGCAAAGGCTGCAGAAGATGTAGGTGCAATGTTAGTATTGAGAAAAAGAACTGAAAATAATATTGCTGATGCAATAGAAATGTTATATGATATTGATGTAAGAACTAGTATGAAAGAAAAATGCACAATACTTCATACTGAAAATGGTGCTGATCAAATTGCAAAATATCTTATTAAAATGATTACTGATTCTTAAGTTTTTTACAAAAATTTGTATTAAGTTTTTGATAAATTTCATCATTTAACATTGGTTCTAAATTCCATTTTAAAACAAACTCTTGTTCCTCTTTGGACATCGGTTGTAAATATTTTTCTAATTTAGTTTTAATATCTTCTCTATATTTTTCAGGTATCAAATCAAACATCATTGGGAAATATTTTTCCATCCAGTCTACTTCGATTACATCTCCTCTTACTCTTTTTGTCAACATACTCATCATAGAATTATTTTCAATGTCTAATTCAAATAATTCTAAATATTTAGATGTTGAATATGTCAATACATTTTCATGTTTAATAGGGAAACTAGAAAGAAAGCGTTTGGCTTCATTTATTTTGAATAACTCATCTAATTCTTTATCTGTCATTTTTTCTTTATTGACAACAGAATCAAGCAATAATTTCCTAAAGCATTTCCAGCAATTCCTACAAGGATCCATCCACTTCCCCCTCATACAAGAATGAGCGATGTGTCCAAATGATGAATCTCTATTAATTATTGATGTTCCTACTTCACTAACTCCTGAAACTACTTGCAATAATGGCAATCCTGCAGCAGCAAAAAGGGTTCCCCACATTTTATAATGTGGACTTTTTGGGTAATTTCTAAATTTTTCATGGCCGATTCCAAAAGCGGATTCCATTATTGTTCCAAATGCAACGGCATCAAATTTCATATGGTTAGCAAGAAGAATTGCTGGTGCAGAATTTGCTACATCTACAGGAAATCCTACTGGTTTTCGAAGATATTCTAAATTTGTTTCCATTTTAACGACATCATATCCAAATTCAGTTAATTTTTCACAAGCGATGTGGGGTGCCTCTTTGTCGTATAATGAAACTCCTCTTTTCAATCTTAACATTAACCGCAAAAAATTTTTCCAAATACTCCACGATGGTTTTTTAGGAAGTGGCCTGTCTAAGAAAACTGCTGCCGTATTTTCTGGCATTAATGCTAATGCAGCTGTCGAATCTGCTCCTCCACTAAATGCTAACACTGGCCTAGAATCAATAGGTGACGTCCATGGCTGAAGTTCTTCATCAATATTTTCAACAACATATTTTGTAATGATACTATTTGCTTTGGATGAAAATTCTTTGCTTACTGCTTTTGGAAATACTATTCTTTTTCCAATAAATGGATGAGAAATTAATATTGATACTAGAGCTAAATGATCTGGATGTATTTCATCAAATGAAACTTCATCAGGAATTACAAATATACATTTCTTTCCGTTCAATGAAAATTTCGGACTTGGGTTAATTTTATCCTCTTTTTCTAGTTCAATATGGAAAATAATCTCTGATTGTTCTTCCTTTGAATATTCTACTTTGATTATCACAAAATCTCCTCCATTCATTAATAATTATAATTTCTACTTATTTCTTCCAATGTTCTTCCCATAATTGAGAAACTTGATGCTCAACATCATCCCCCCACTTAAGTTTAGATCTATTGGTTATCTTTGTTGATTCTTCTTCCCAATACCAACTTATTGCCACAGATAATGCCATTAAATTCCCCTCTAGAGTATCTCCTAACAATGAAATAATTTCATTTAAACAATCTTTAGCTTTCTTTTCATTATTCATACGATATAATAAATTAATTCTCTTTTCCCAATTTGATAATGATTTGGGATTATATTTGCAACTCAACACATAATACTTTAATGCCTTTTCATCTAATTTCAAATGATCATATATTGATGCCAAGGCCCTGATTGCCCTGATGTTTTTAGATTGAATTTCTAGTCCTTTTTCCAAATATAATACTGCATTTTTAAACTCTCCTAATTTTTGTAAATTTTCTCCTAATTCGACTAATGCTTCTATATTATATTCATCTATTTCCAATAACTTCTTCCATTGAATTATAGCTTGCTGATACTCCTCTAATCTAACCAAAGTTCTAGATTTAAACAATAATCCAGTTATGTTTTGGTTTTCAATAAATAATAATTTATCACAATAAATTAACACCTCATCTAAATTCTTTAAATTAAAGTAAATTTTGATAATGATGGTAAGTGCATCAATATCTCTGGGAAATTTTTCTATAATCTCTATATAATTTTTTAAAGCCTCTTGTTCATTTCCTAATTTATTATTTGACTTGGCAATTAAACGCATTACCTCAATATCTTTATCTTTCAGTTTCAAATAATTTTTAGCATTAGTAATGCACTTTTCATAATTATTATCATTATAAAATGTTTTAATTACTCTAAAAATTAAGCGTTGGGCGTTGGAATTAGAATTATCGACTTTCAAAATATTTTGTAACACATCAATACAATTTTCATACTCTTTCAAATTGTAATAAATTCTAGAAATCGCTACTAATGTGTCTATATCTTCAGGAAATTTTTTACTGATATCCAAATACCTATCTAAAGATTTGGAATATTCTTCTAATTTCCTATATGATCTAGCAATCAAACGCATAGCATCTATATTGCTTTCATCTATTCTCAAAATTTCTTCTGAAAATTTAATACACTCATAGTTATCTCCATTCGTAAAAAATGATTTTGCTAAGATAAATAATGTATCTAAATCTTCTGGATTCTGTTCTATAAGTTCCAAACTAATTTTTAATGAGGTTTCCAAATTACCTAAATTTTTATGTGATTTTGCCATTAAGCGCATGGCATCAATATTTTCATTGTCTATTTTATATATTTTATTTGCTGCTTTTATACAATTTTCATATTCTTTATTATTGTAATAATATCGCATAATTGAAAATAATGACTCTTGATCTTCTGGATTATTTTGTAAAATTTTTAAATTATTTTTTAATTCATTTTTTTGTATGGCTTTCCTAATATGCTTTTTACTAATTTTTAACAAATCCTCAACTAATTCTATTTTACCAACTAAGTTTGAATCCGATTCTGTGAACAACATATTTCTTTTTTCTAATTCTATCTTTAATACCTCATCTAAATCTTCTTGATTAATAATCAATGCCACATCTAAATCCTCTTGATTAATTACTAATTCAGTACCCAGATTAATGTGATATGAGTATTTTTTAGGTTCGGAAATTGTAGGGGCTTCTAAAACAATATTCTCATTTGTTTCTGTTTTATTACGAAAAATTGCAAAAAGCCAAGGGAAAAAAAGTATTCCAAAATAAATCCCAATACAAATGCCTAAATTTTCAAGTATGTCGAAAAATGCCATCAAATCAACTCTTTTCTGTCATATTTATGTAATGTGATATCGCTTCTTCTGCATTAGAATCTATTACAATACCTCCTTTGTCTAAAACAATCCCCCTAGTACAAATATCTCTTGCTAACCCAATGGAATGTGTAGAAATAATTACTGTTCCTGATCTCTTAATAAATTCATTTAACCTTTTCGAAGCCTTTTTTCTAAATTCTCTATCTCCTACTCCAAGTGTTTCATCCATTAACAAAATATCTGGTTTCAATGCGGTAATAAATCCAAATCCAACTTTTCCTCGCATACCAGTTGAATAACCAGATAGTTTCCTCTCAAATGCTTCTCCTATGTCTGCAAACTCTTCTATCGATTTGATAAAATCGGGCAATTCATTTTCTGAAATTCCGTATGCTAATGCTAATTCAATTACATTTTGTCTTCCAGTTAATTGTGTTATGAATCCAGGATCTGCTCCAGCTAGTAATATAACTCTACCATTAGTGACAATTTTTCCTTTTGATGGCCTCAATAAACCAGCAATAGACCTCAATAATGTAGATTTGCCTGCACCATTTCTACCTAATAACGCTACAATTTCACCATCATTAATATTGATGTTAAGTGCTTTCAGGGCATTATATTCTTCAAATTCACCTAATGGTTTCTTACGACTACGTTTAAACATATGATAGTCCACTGAAAACTCAGAAATTTCAATTACAGTGGATTTTGGAATGTTTTTATCCACTTCAGACTCTTCTAAGACCATGTTGTCATCCTCCATCTTAATCTGTCTATAATTGAGTAACCCCTTATTATTGAGGCTACAAGAATAAACAGGAAAAATCCAAATAATCTATAATCTAAGTTGAGAATTTCTGATTGTTCATCCAAAAAATATCTGGCTGTTTCTACAAAATAAGTAAAGGGATGTAATTCGTTTAATTTGTAATGGATTCCTTCTGTAGTGCTGAGAGGATATAATGCTGGTGAAGCGAAAAATAATGTCATCAATACATAATTCACAACGTTGATTAAATCAGGTACTTTTTTTACTAAAGGGGCTAAATTCATTCCAACTCCCTCACTTAAAAATCCTATAAGTTGTGAGATTATCAAAAAAGAGATTATTCCGATTAATGGTGCATCAAATACGAGTAAGAGGATTAAAGCAACTCCGAATGATTGTAAAAAATTATCAATAGTTCTGTAACGAATCATTGAACCTATCAAAACTCGAGTACGAACTCTTTCGGCCTTCAATCCTCCTGTAAAATCTTTTATTGAATTCATTCCAATCTTCAGAGAGTTTTGCGTTAAACGGAATAAAGTGATACCTACGAAGATTGTTACTATACTAGTCCTTGCACTCAAAACAGAAAACACGAATAAATAGACTAATGATACTACTATTGGATCTAATACCATCCAAACTAATCCAAGTCTTTTTCTTCCGGAAAGATTCCTAAATTTCTTTTTTAAAATAAATTTCATTCTATTACGATCTAATTTTAAAGCCTCGGGACTAAGTTCACCTACTTCTTTACAAAATTCAGAAGTAATTACTCTTTCCATATTAACATCCTCCATATCTTAGATTAAAATTTAGTAATTTATCATTACTGATAAACCCTCGGAAAAAATCATCATTAATGACTATTATAGTAAATTTAAAAAAAAAAGTGTTTTTTACTACAGATTTAATAATTTACGGAAATTAGAAAAAAATGTTAAAAATGTTAAAAAATAATTGATTTTGAACGACGTATTGATAATCATAATTGACTGGGCAGGTACATGGATGGGGATTTAAAATTGGATGATGCTATTCAAAATGGAAGTATATCTATAGGAATTATTGGCCTTGGATATGTGGGGTTACCTACTGCAATTGGATTCTTAGATGCAGGTTTTAATGTATGGGGGGTAGATGTATCTCAGCGAGTTGTAGATACAATTCTTCAAGGTCAAAATCCGACAGGAGATCCTGAAATTAATGATATAATTCCTGACCCTAATACCAAAAAATGGAATATTACCACAGATACTTCAACTGCTGTTGAAAATTGTGATATCTTAATTGTTACTGTCCCAACTCCAGTTACCTCTGATTTGAAACCTGATTTGAAATATGTAATTAGTGCAGGAGATAATATATTCAAATCAATTAAACCTAATTCTGGTAAAATTGTTGTTCTTGAAAGCACTGTTTATCCTGGAGTTACTGCCCAATCATGGCTTCCTTTAATAGAAAAATATGAATTAACTGAAGGAGTTGATGTCAATATAGCATATTGCCCTGAAAGGTTCAACCCAGGTGATCAAGCAAATGGTGTTAGAAAGGTTGCAAGAGTAATTGGAAGTTTAAATCCTGAAATCGGGAATTCTTTAGTAAAAATATATTCTAAATTAACCAGTGGGAGAGTTGATTATGTTGGAAAAATTGAAGTTGCTGAGGCTGCTAAAGTAATAGAAAATGTACAAAGAGATATTAATATCGCACTTGTAAATGAATTGGCTAGAATTTTTCCTGCATTGAATATTGATATTGAAGATGTACTTAACGCTGCAGCGACAAAATGGAATTTCCATAGATATACTCCTGGTGTTGGTGTTGGAGGCCACTGTATTCCTGTAGATCCCTATTATATGATCCAAAGAGCAGAACAGGTTGGGGTTCCGGCAGAATTAATTAGTGCTGCAAGGGCAGTGAATAGAACAATGCCAATCCATGTATTTTCTGTATTGAAAGACATATTATACAAAAATAATGTTTCAGCAAATGATGCAAATATATTATTTTTAGGATGGTCATATAAAGCTGAGGTTGGAGACCATAGAGAAACGCCTGCTGAACATCTTGCATTAGCACTTACTGATTCTGGAATTAAAGTTTCTGTATGGGACCCTCATTTAGAAAATCACGTGTATCCTGGGAATGTTGATGTAATTACAGATATTAACTCAGCAAAGAATTTTGATCTAGTTGTGTTAGTCACGGGGCATTCAATTTGTATTAATCTTGATTGGGAGGCTTTACTAAAAAATATGCGAAAGCCACTTTTATATGATGGAAGAAGAGTATTAGATATAAAGAAATTAGAAGATTTAGGTTGGGATGTATATGCGGTCGGAAAACCATAATCATTCATAATCAAATAAGGTCTTTTTCATTTTTTTATTTTCTGATTTATTAGGGCTAATTAAATCAAATAATTCATTTTCATCAATAATTGTTACTCCTAATTCCTTCGCTTTGTTAAATTTTGAACCCGCTGATTCTCCTGCAACTAAATAATCTAATTTAGATGAAACTGATGAAACTACTTTACCTCCAACACTTTTTATCGCAAGTGAAATTTCTTTTCTTGGTTTGGAAAGTGAGCCTGTAATACAGAATGTATTTAATTCAAAAATACCCTTTTGTGCTTCTTTTTGATCTGTAATTTTAATTATATCTGATAATTCATAAATTAATTCTAAACGTTTATTAATTCCTTCACGGAAAATTTCTGCTACTTTTTCTCCAATGCCATCAATAATAGTTAATTCACTATTCTGGCCATTTTCAACCCAATTTAATAATTCTTCTAAACTAACAAAATGTTGTGAAATTACAGTAGCAACTTCGGGGCCAATTCGTTCCATTCCCAAGGCATGTAAAAATTTGGAAAGGTTTAATTCTCTTGTTTTAGATAATTCATTAATTACAT
>PAAW01000045.1 GCA_002699515.1 Methanobacteriota archaeon | reverse complement strand
TGGAGCATACCAATCATACCATGCAGGTGGAATAGGATCAGGAAGAAGCGCTGTTTCCGAATTTTTCGAATCAAATTGGAAAGGTAACATGACAATGAACGCAGCAATTAAAATGGGTCTTGAAGCGCTAAGAAATAGCCTTGATTCCGAATTAAACAGAGAAGCTGTAGAAATTGCAATCATAGATTCATCTGGTTATAGAACATTAACTAGAGAAGATGTAAATAAAAATATAGATAAGTTGAAACCATTAGATCTTGATGAATGATGAGGGGAACTGATTGGTAAGTCTTGATGATGCTGTAATTGCGAGATATGAGAAATTTGGTAAAAGATTTGAGATATTGGTAGATTCACAATTAGTAGAATTATGGAAAGACGATCCAACAAGCATAGATATTGAAAAAATTGTAGCTATCGAAGAAGTATTCCTCGATGCTAAAGATGGTGAAAGACCCACTGCAGAATTATTAGAAAAAGTATTCAATACCTTGATTTTTAAACCAATTGCAGAAATAATTCTTTCAGAAGGAAGCATACAACTTACTGCAGTACAAAGGAAAAAAATGATAGAGTTGAAAAGAAGGCAAATTATTCAACACATCCACTCAAATGCCATAGATCCTAAATCCAAAGGACCACACCCAATGACTAGAATAGAATTAGCATTAGATGAGTCTAGGTTTTCTGTAGATCCATTTAAAAAATTAGAATTGCAAATAAAAGACGCGATTAAACTATTAAAACCACTAATACCTCTTTCGTTTGAAAATGCTAGACTTGCTTTTAAGGTAACTGGAAAACATTACGGTTCAGTTTCACAAATTTTAAGACAATATAAAGAGAAGGAAGAATGGATGCCTAATGGGCAATGGGTATGCATAATTGAAATCCCAGCAGGCATGAAAGGCGAATTGATTTCTAAAGTCATGAATAAAGATTCAGATGCTGAATATAAAGAACTCTAGTTCCGCTTTACTTAAACGCAAACCTTGTCTCGCATGGTCCGGAGGAGAAAGATGAATGAAGTATATTCAGGTGCCCAGGAGCGCCTTGTCATACCAGGTGACACAATCGGAGAGAGCAGTGATTTTACTGCTGGAAGTGGAGTAATTAAAATAAAAAATAAATTAATAGCGACCCAATTAGGTCATGTTAAAGAGAATAATGGCACAGTTTATTTACTGGCTTGTAATTCTGCATATATGCCAAGATCTGGAGATTTGGTAATTGGATATGTAACCTCCATGAGAGGGAATTTGTGGATGCTTAACATTGGCGGACCATTTGAGGCTTTATTGCCAATGAGCTTGTCACCGTGGAATACGCAATTTGGAGATTTGGAAGAACACATGGGCGTTGGCGATTATGCACTACTCAGAGTACAAGAAGTAGACAGTCAGCATGGTGTTGTTTGTACTATGAAAGGTATTGGATTAAGAAAAATAACAACAGGAGTTGTCGAAATGATCGGTTCAAATTCAATAAAATTATTTGTTGGTTCTGAAGGAACTAATTTACAGAAAATTAAAAAATACACAGGCTGCAGAATTACGGTAGCGGAAAATGGAAAAATATGGATAGAGGGCGATGAAGAAGGTATTTCAAAAGTGAGAGATATTTCACTAGATTTTTCTGACACAAATAACCCATATCCTAATTTAAATTTAAAAAAAGCATTTGAAAATAAAATGGAGGAGATATAATGGGAGGATATGGAGACGTAGAATTAATAGCAAAAGATGGGAAAAGACTAGACGGTCGTTTAGCAGATGAGTTGCGACCGATTACAATTGAGGTTGGTGTATTGCCAGCAGCCAGGGGTTCTTGTAGAATGACTTGGGGACTCAATATTGCAGAAGTTGCAGTATATGGGCCAATGGAAGCACATCCTAGAAAAATACAAAGGCCAGATAGGGCAGTTTTAGACGTTAGATACAACATGGCGCCTTTTTCAACATCCGATAGGATAAGGCCAGGATATAATAGAAGGAGTAGAGAAATCAGCAAAGTGACCGCTGAAGCATTAGAAAGCATTGTCATGGTGGAAATGTTCCCTAGATCTAAAATCAGGGTCGAAATTGAAATATTATGTGCTGAAGCAGGTACTAGATGTTGTGGAATTACTGCAGCAGCAGTAGCATTAGCAGATGCTGGCATCCCTATGAAGGATATGCTAGTTAGTGTGGCAGCAGGAAAAATCAATGATGTTGTTGTACTAGATTTAGATAAAGCAGAAGATAATTATGGTCAGGCAGATTTACCAGTAGGAATTATGCCAAATACTGAAGAAATTGCATTTTTACAGATGGATGGAGATTTGTCTCCAGAGGAATTTGATTTGGCAATGGAATATAATATGAAAGCCGCTAAAGAAATCCATAAATTGCAAATAAATGCATTAAAATCAAAATATGACGGAGGTGTCGAATAATGGTAGAAATAGTGCCGAGATTATTAAAAGATCAATTACTAAAATTGGCTGAGAAGAATGATAGAATTGATGGCAGGGAACAATACCAAAGAAGAAACGTAGACCTTGAAGTTAACGTCCTTACAAACGCAGAAGGTTCTGCGAAAGTGGTTTGGGATGGAACGATAGTCTATGCGGGCGTTAAGTTTGAAATTAGAACACCTTGGCCTGATAGGCCAACAGAAGGATCCTTGATGTGTGGAGCAGAACTTAGGCCTGTTGCGAATCTAAAATATGAACCAGGGCCACCATCTGCTGAATCAATAGAATTGGGCAGAGTTGTTGACAGAGGTATTCGTGAATCTGGATGTATTAATATGGAGGAGCTTTGTATTGTACCAGGTGAAAAGGTATGGGGAGTCATGTTAGATATTCATGTAATGTCTGATAAGGGCAACATCTTTGATGCATGCGCATTAGCAGGTATAGCTGCATTGAAAACGGCAATAGTCCCTGCTGAAAGATTCGATGTAGGAGACGATCATCCGTTGCCTGTGAGCAAATTACCAATTATGGCCTCTTATCGAAAAGTAGGTGGCAGGTTTGTATATGATCCTTGTGAAGAAGAAGAATTAGGCGGAGATGAAAGAGTTCATATCACTTTAGGCGACGATGGACACGTACACTCTCTTCAAAAGGGGTTAAAAGGAACGTTTAGTACGAGTGAATTTGCCGAGATATTTGCAAACGCTAATGAACAAGCGAATGAGTTAAGGGAAATGGTAGAAGAAAAGGTGAATTAAAATGGCAAAAAGAACTCAAAAAACAGGCGCGACAGCGAAATTTGGACCAAGATACGGTGTTAGTGTTAGAAGAAATGCAGGAAATGCAATGAGGAAAAAATCGCAATCATACACTTGCCCAATTTGCCATTACAATAAAGTCAAAAGAGTATCTGTTGGAATTTGGAAATGTTCCAAATGTGGCCACACATTCACTGGAGGTGCATGGGAACCATTTACTAGAGCTAGTAGTGCTAACCAGAAAATAATTCGTAAAAGTATGGAAGGTACAACGGATACAGACCTTGTAGCAATGGCGACTCAAGCCGCAATGGATTTTGAAACAAAACGTGCAGAGGAAGCAGGTGTTGATACTGATGACGAAGAAGAATGAAGCATCAATCAAAATACAATTACCTAATAATACATCAAAATATTTACTCGCAGCATTAAATTGTGAGGAAGTCATAGCTAATGGAGAGGAAATCGAAATAATTACAAATTCTCTCAAAGAGTTAAGATCCAGATGGAATACTGTGATGAGAACTATAGAAGTTTCACACAAAGTATTAAAAAAAATGGAGGGTTAATATGAGCGATGCAGAAAAATTACAAAATATACTTAGAGATATACAGGCAACTAGGCAACAGTTGATGACTACTTCATCACAAATAAGAGAGTTTGAAGTTACCTTGGAAGCACTTTCAAATCATGAAGACAATAAAAAGATTTACAGACAAATTGGTGCATTGTTATTTGAAGTTGATAATAAAGAAGACATGGAAACTCAATTAAACACTAGCATTACAACATTAAAGGAACACCTTGCACTATTAGAAAATCAAGACGAAGAATTAAAAAAGATATATGAAAAAACAGTTTCCGAAATTGAAAATATAAATTAAAAGGTGATATCATTCTAGCAATGGAATTTGTTAACAATTGGCTATCTGGCCAATATGAATTGACAGATTATGAATTTCAAATTAAAGAGATAGATTCATCTCATCCTAATTTGGAAGTTGCAGAATGCTCTTTATCGCTAGGAATTAGTGATTTATGTGACCTAGCCAAAGAAAAATTAACAGAGGCAGAATTATTAGTGCTGGAATTAATTAGTATGAGGAATTCTGGAGAATTGGACAATATGTTCAACAACATCGATAAGGCACTAATTCTAGTTAGAGAAAAGGCCACGAGAGATTTGATATTAGAAGGTAGATTAAGGATGGAATTAGGTTTGCTAAAAGTCCAAACTAATTCAAAGGACGATCCGAGAGAAGATTTTGAATGGGCACTTAAGAGATTATCTTCTATGTGCGAGAATAGCAGACTTCACGGATTATCAATAATAAATAAAGCAGCCTTTCACGAACATATCGATGAAAAGTTGATGGCCTTACACTTATATGGAGAAATACCCTTGAATGGAGAATTTCCTAAAGAAGTGGTTGGTTTCTCTAGAATAGGTGCTGCAAGGATTATGATGGAAATCGGGCATGTCGCAGATGCTTGTAGGCATCTTTACAATGCACATGAAATATTCAGAAATTCAAAAAATGATGAGTTAGCATGGCATTCTGGATTTCAATTCTTAACAACTGCGGCGCCATACGCGAATCTTAATGCGAAAAGAATGCTAGAGCAATCAGGAGATGCATCCCCTAGAGAACTTGGCGAGGAGATCCCTAAACCCGAAATTAATCCTCTCGACCTTAAAGAAATAGCTATAAATCTAAAAGATTCTGAAGTTATTTATTCAAATGTTGATGACGAGATTAAAAAATTTGTAGATGAGATAATAGAGAATACTGCATTTTTATCTATTTGAATAAATCAATAATATTTTGTAATTCTACAAGGCCCCATGCTAAATTTTTTGGAGGAGTATTAAACCAGTTTATTTCGGAAATGATTGGGTCATTTGAACTTTTTAAATGCATATTGGAATCTGATGATGCACCCATCCAAAAAACCAAACCCCCTTCATATTCATAAGGGCCCTCTCTAACATATGGTGTGATTCCCGCTTCTTCAAATACTTCTCTAATTATGGCTTCCTCGAAACCTTCTCCTCTCTGGATTTTTCCACCAGGGAGTTCCCATCCTCTCGTCTTATGTTTTACCATTAACCATTCTTGATTGCCAGAAAAATCATTTATTGGCAAACCATTCTTAGTTATGAATGCCATGACATAATTCAATTCACTCATCAATTAATCCCTCTTTTGCTTTTTCAAAATATGTTTGTGCCCAAAACCCTCCTTCAGAAAGCAATGATCTTGCCATGAAAAAAGCCTCTTGATACGCCTTAGAATTTATTAAATCATTTAGTTTTAATTCTAGCTCATTTGTATTTTTGTCAATTTCAGTTTTGGGTTTAAGCACTTCTTCATCCTTCATGGATTTTGTTAAATTCTCCAAGCGTGAATTAAATGAATAAATATCCATTTTTGTTGGTTTAATGCCATCTAAATTATCAAACTTATGTAAGATGATTTCTGATAATCTTGATTTATTATTATCACCGGGTTTAAATTGTAAAACTTGATCATAACACATCCATGCATTTTTATAATCTTTTAATGATTCATGGTGTTTCCCTAATTCTGCCCATAATTCATAATTATCTGGCCTATGGGCCAATAAATAAGGCATTAGTTCAGAAAACACCTCATTAAGTCCTGCTCCCCTAATTCTTTCTAATCTCCTTCCAAAAACCACATTAGAACGCCTATCCCTAAAATCCATTTTTTTACACTTATTGATAAAATGATTCAATTCGGCATCATCAGACATTATTTTCTCCCACCAAATATCTGCATTAAGGGGTTCTCTTTTCAAAATAGCTGCGAACAAATCAAAACAAGATGGGAGGATGTCTATGTTTTTTAATTGTGTAATTAATTCAATATCCTTCCCTAATACAGTCAATAGATCTTCAAGTAAGGCATAAATTCCATCCTCGTCAACTAATTCATGTTTTAATTTCAATAACAATTCCCAATTTTGAAAATTAGTATAATCGTGCAAAATTGCTTGTCTTGCACTCTGTTCTGCCCATTGTAGATTTTCAAATCTTTGGTTGTAATCTACTTTACTTAATTTAAGAAATTTATGTGCTTGGGATCGATTTCTATCACCTAGGCTCTTTCGCGGCAAATATAATGCTGGCTCATCATCCAATTTATGACCTACCTATAATTCAAATATTCTCCCTTATCTTCTGCGACGGGGATTGTTGCATCAATACCTATTTTGCTAGTTGTTCCATCTGAATATCTTGTAGGATCTAAACTACTACCCTTTTGGTTTTTGTAAATATAATAATCTCTATCAGGCTGCGATCTTGTTAATACAGCCCATTCAACGTTTTCACCATCTCCTACATTTATGTCTCCATCAACGACAACTACTTTTTTCAAGGAAGGGTGCCCTTTAAATGCCGCATCTATTGCTTTCTTCGCTTCATCATCATTTTTCTTCTCAATAGATACTGTTGCAGACAACCATCCAGAACCAGCTTTCATTAGTCGTACATCAACACATTTTGTTACTTTATTAACCTCATTTTTTATTGTTGGCGTTCTAGGTAATCCCATTAATGTTTGATGTTCGATACCTGCAGGAATTAATGCATGGAAATAAGGTCCTGTTCGATGATATATTTTTTCTACAGAAACAATCGGTTGATCTCTTATTTTGTCTTTTGTGCCAGTAATATCTACAAATGGCCCTTCACTAACATCATCAACAAGTATTTCAGCAACCATTACAAATTCAGCATTTGCTGGGACTATGACTCCGTTTTCCAACTCTACAACCTCTAAATCTTTCCCATAACCTTCACGATGCAGTGATGATGCAACCTTTATCTCTTCAAACTCAAAATCAAAGGAAATCGCAGCACTCAATAATACGAATGGATCCGCGCCCATTACAATTGCAACTTTTGTCGACTCCCCCTTTTGTCTATTTTTATGAATTATTTTATGTAGGTGTCTTGGGACTATCCTAATTGCCATTTTATCCTTGTCTATTACTAACATTCTATGGAATGATGCGTTTGAAATTCCTTCATCCATAACAAAAACCATGGCTGAGGTAAGATATTTTCCAGCATCGATTGGAAAATATTGAGGTATAGGTAGTTTAGACAAATCAACAACCTCCATCTTATTTTCCAATACTGTTGCATTTTCCCTTGAAATTAATTTAGGGTCTTTAGGGTTAGATATTCCTAAAGCGATCAAATCACTAAGTTTACTTTCTTTTATTCCAAGGGTATCTGCAATTACTGAAATTTGACAGATATCTAGAGCCAACTGGCATTTAATTTCCGATTCAAAACCATTCAAGATAATTGGTTGCTCTGAATTGGTTTGGGAGATTTTCGGCAACCCATCAAAATCAGTTAATTTCCTTGAGTCAGTTTTTACGCTTTTTAAGTGGTCTCTAAAGGCCATTATACCTCTCACCACTACTCGACGTTTGAAGGTTCGCACATAACATATACATTTTTGAGTTGATTTGGAAAATCAATCTCTTGCCGCTACGGATATAAAGGAAAGGTTGGTGGGCCACTTGCTTCAAGGTGAATTCATGGGTCGTGGACTTTTTGCAGGACGTAAAATGAAAACAGACAGACAGAAGTTTAGATGGGGCGATAGAACATACAAAAAACGTATGCTTGGTTCTAGAAAAAAGCATGACCCGCTTGGAGGTTCTACTCAGGCAAAGGGCATTGTTATTGAAAAAGTAGGTATCGAAGCAAAACAACCAAATTCTGGAATTAGGAAAGCTGTAAAAATTTCTTTAATTAAAAGTGGAAACAAATTAACTGCATTTGCACCAGGAGATGGTGCAATTAGTTTTATTGATGAACATGATGAAGTTATGGTAGAAGGTATTGGAGGAAGAATGGGACGTTCATACGGAGATATTCCTGGTGTTCGTTACAAAGTAATCCAAGTTAACGGAGTCAGCCTCGACGAAATGGTTCGAGGAAGAAAAGAGAAACCAGTCAGATGAGGGTTGAAAATGTCAGAAGAAGAAGTTATTGCTGAAGAAGAAGTTCAGGAAGAAGTGATTGATGAATCCCCAATAGCAGGGCTAGGGACTCTAGTTTTTGGCAAGTGGGATACTTCAGAGATTACTTGTGCAGATCCTGGCTTATCTAAATATATCAATTTAAAGCAGGTAGGAACACCTCATACTGGAGGGAAACACGCAAATACATGGTTTGGGAAATCAAAACTATCACTTTCTGAAAGATATATTAATAATTTAATGAGGACAGGAAAATATACAGGTAAAAAACAAAGTGCTGCTAAAGCTTTCAAAGGTGCTTTAGACACAATTGGTGAAAAGACGGGACAAAACCCGTTACAAACATTTGTAGATGCAATAATTAATTCAGCACAACGCGAAGAAATCACAAGAATTAGGTTTGGAGCAGTATCTCAACCTAAAGCAGTGGATTCCTCTCCAAGTAGGAGGCTGGATACAGCAATTAGGAATCTTGCAAAAGGTGCTACACAAGGGACTTCGAAATCAAAAAGAAGTCTTAAAGATTGTATAGTAAATGAATTAATTAAAGCAAGTAATGGTGATGCAACATCTTTTGCAATTTCAAAGAAGGAAGAGATTGAAAGAATTGCTGCCTCCGCAAGATAGAGATTTAGGAGTAATTTCATACGAGGACTTTATGAACTCAATCTAACACGCACAAGTATTAGAAAAATAGGTGATCAAAATGGGCAGGAAAGAAGATAACATTAAGAGAGCAACAGAAGTAATGCACGAATTAGACCAAATTAGAAATTTATGTATTGCAGCACACATAGATCATGGAAAAACGACACTCTCAGATAATCTCATAGCAGGAGCAGGGATGATGAGTGAAGAACTTGCAGGTAAAAGTAGAGTTTTAGATTTCGATGAACAAGAAAGTGCAAGAGGTATTACAATTAATGCTGCAAGTGCATCAATGGTTCACGGAGTAGATGGAGAAGATTTCTTAATCAATTTGATTGACACTCCTGGGCATGTAGATTTTGGAGGGGATGTAACAAGAGCTATGCGTGCAGTTGATGGATGTTTCATCCTAACTTGTGCAGTAGAAGGTGCAATGCCACAGACAGAAACTGTAGTTAGGCAAGCACTTAAAGAAAAAGTTAAACCAGTATTATTCATCAATAAAGTAGATCGGTTAATCAATGAATTACAAGTGACTCCAGAAGACATGATGAATCGTTTTCAAGAGCAAATAACTAAAGTAAATACATTAATTAGACAATTTGCACCAGAAGAACACAAAAAAGATTGGCAAGTAAATGTAGCTGATGGAACTGTTGCATTTGGCTCTGCATATCATAACTGGGGGATTACAGTTCCATATATGAAAAAATCAGGTATTAATTTCAAGGATATTTTTGAATATTGTAACAATGAACAGCAAAAAGAGTTGGCAAAAAAAGCACCAGTTCACGAAGTATTGCTCGACATGGCAGTTTCTGAATTGCCAAGCCCCAAGGTTGCACAACCATACAGAATTCCGAACATTTGGACAGGAGATTTGGAAAGTCCGATTGGTAAATCTATGGTTAGTTGTGATCCAAACGGTGATTTAGCAATGATGATTACTAAAATTTGGATGGATCCGCATGCAGGAGAAGTGGCAGTTGGTCGATTATATTCTGGAGCTATTAATCATGGTGAATCTGTCTGGGCAATAGGTGCAGCAAAAGCAGAAAGAGTTCAACAAGTTTCTATGATGGTTGGCGGAGATAGAATTCCAGTACCTTCTGTTGTGGCTGGAAATATTGCAGCAGTAACAGGTATTCGTTCTGCAGCAGCTGGAGTTACAGTAGTAAGAGACCCAGAAACAACACCTTTTGAAGCAATAAGACATTATTCAGAGCCAGTTGTAACTGTAGCAGTAGAACCAAAAAACATGAAGGATTTACCAAAATTTATCGATGCGCTAAGATCCTTAGCTAAGGCTGATGCATCTCTTGAAGTTTCTACTAATCAAGAAACTGGTGAGGCATTACTTGCAGGAATGGGAGAATTACATTTAGAAATTACAACCTATAGAATAGAGGAGGAGCAAGGAATTCAAGTTAAAGTATCTCCTCCAATTGTTGTATATCGTGAATCTATTGAAGGAAACAATCACGGTAGTGCTTTCGAAGGTAAATCCCCTAATAGACATAATAGATTTTATGTAGAAGTAGAACCACTTCCAGAAGAAGTAATCAAAGCGCTAAGAGATGGTGAATTTGGAGATGGTGCTGTAAGGCAAGGAGATCGTAAAGAAGTAGGGAATAAATTTTCAGAATATGGTTTAGACAAAGACATGATGAGGAATATTTATTCGATAAAAGGGACTAATGTCCTTGTAAATGCTACAAAAGGTATTCAAAACCTACATGAAACAAGAGAATTAATTATTGAAGCGTTCAATGAAGTTTGTAAAAAGGGACCATTAGCAGAAGAGCCTGTAATGGGCATGATGGTTAGATTAGTAGATGCTAAACTACATGAAGATGCAATTCACAGAGGGCCTGCTCAAACAATACCTGCTGTTAGAAATTCAATAAGAGGTGCAATGTTGAGAGCAAGAGCAGTTATGATGGAACCCATGCAAAAAACATTTGTAAGTGTTCCAAATGCTTGGCTAGGTGGAGTAACTAGTGAAGTAACACAAAGAAGAGGCATTATCGAAGATATGCCCTCTGAAGGTGAAACTACTACTGTAATAGGAACTTTGCCTGTGGCTGAAACATTTGGTTTTTCAAATGACATAAGAGCTGCAAGTCAAGGCAGAGCCATTTGGAATTCGGAAAATAGAGGTTTTGATATGGTGCCTCCGCAATTAGTCGAAAAAGTCATAGGAAGTATCAGGGAAAGAAAAGGCTTGAAAGCAGAAAAACCTACTGAAAGTTACTATACGGATTAATTAATCCTGCCAATATGGTAATCTGTTAAATCAGAAAGCACTTCAAAACCGCTACTTTGATTAAATTTCATTAAACATTCCTTTGAAATGGTGTAATACTTATTTGCAAGAGATTTACAATACTCAATACTACCAACCTTTTCTAAATCTGAAATTGCCATTCTTATTTGATCATTATTTACTCCTGAACCTTTGCCCAAGATTGCTTCTAAATTCACTAATTCTTCATCTACGGAATTCATTGCATGAATTACCATGCACGTCATTTTTCCTTGAATCAAGTCACTACCTATTGGCTTTCCAGAAGTATTGGAATCTGAAATCACATCAATTAAATCATCTACTATCTGAAAACAAAGTCCTAAGTTTAACCCCCAATTCCCCAATAATTCAACTTCTTCGGGCGTTGCACCTGACAAAATAGCACCGCATCTCGCACATGCCTCAAACATAACTGCTGTTTTACCTTCAATCATATACAGATAGTCTTCAATCGTAATATCTCTACGATTTTCATTATCAATGTCAAGTTGTTGCCCTTCGGAAACTCTTCTGACCATCCCTCCAATAATTTTAACTAATTCTGGTAAGTATTTAGAATCTATAAATTCAGAGGATGAAATTAATTCAAAAGCGACTGCAAGCATTGCATCCCCTGCATTTATTGCTGTTGGTACATCAAACGCCTTATGCACAGAGGGACGCCCCCTCCTCATAGAATCATTATCCATTATGTCATCATGTATTAATGTAAAATTATGTATTATCTCTATGGCTGCACCAACATCATAATGTGATTTATCTGAATTTTGTAATAATTCACCTATCAAATAAGGAAGTGTAGCTCTTAGTCTCTTCCCACCGCTATTTATTAGATATAACATTGCTGATTTAAGTTTCTCTTGTTTGCTTAGTGAGAGTGTTGAAATTATTTTTTCTTCGATTTGGGGTGAATGCTCCATCAAACTATTCTTCACAGATTCTGGCAGACTCATTTCAACACACCAACATTTTCGATATGTAAATCATATTTAGGATAATCTCTATCATTTTTAGGCCACCATTTACTTAAATATAACTCAATAATAGCTAAAAACCATGGTGCTATAATATTTGATTCTTCTATACAAAATTCCTCTAATTCCTCTTTTGAAAGCCATTTATGATCAGAAACCTCATTTTTATTTGGTTTTATTTCTATATCTGCGTGAGTTGCAATCACATAATCAATTTCATACTCAATCCAGCCTGATTCTGCAATTGAAGAATATTCAAATCGCCCTATTAAATTAAAATCACCAGGTGCGAAAATAGTTGAATCTATGCCAAGTTCTTGTGGTAATTTCCTAATTGCTGCATTCGCAACACCTACATGAGTTCCTGTTTCCATTTCTCCTTCCACATATAGGGGGTGGCTGCAGCAAGTATTTGCCCAAACGCTAGGGAATGTGATTTTATCGGCTGATCTTTTTTGAATTAATAATTTATTATCCTTGTTGAATATAAGTGCGCTGAATGCCCTATGGCGTACTCCCTCATCCCTATGTGCCTTGTATTTTGAAACTGGGCCAAGAATATTATCTTGTGCGTCAACATGAATACAAGATTCGGCCATCATCTCTGCTTGCATTGAATCATATTCAGTTAATAATTCGCTATTTTGCATTCTGACCCAGTGCTCCGACTATATCTTTGCATATAGAGGCTTACAAGAAAAGACTTGGAAATTAGTCTGAAACAAGTCATAATACAAATTCTGTGCCGATATAATCTAGGCCCAACACCGAATTAAGAATCATTTCAATATTATTACCATTTATTATTGAGACTCTTGATCCTAATTTTAAACAATTACTGGCGCGCAATATCTTTAATTTCATTCCTCCAGTCACATCATTTTCGACATCAATTGTATTAATTTTAGTACCCAATACATATTTTTTAATAATAGAGCTATGATTAGAATTAGGATCTTCTATGATTCCTTCTGCGCCATCAATTGCAAAGATAACATGTTTTGGACTATATCTGCGCGTCAATATCTCACAGATATCATCTCCCGACAAGATTCCAAAATTCCTATCATCTTCTGATTCTACTACGTCACCATATACAACTGGAGTATTCTCGGAATTTAATATTTCATCAAAAAATTTAGAAAATTTATAGTTTATGCCAATTCCATTACCGTGTTCATGTGGTCTATATGTGTGGACTTCTATAGAATTATCTAGCATGCACTTGATTATTAAATCATTCAATGTTTTCATGTCCTCCCTAACTTCATTTAAGGCAGATAATTGATCTTTTAATTCCGGGATTAAACCCTCAGATAATCTCCATTTTTTAGCCTTGATGTGGCCATAACTACCTGCACCATGAACAACTATGACTTTTTTCCCTAAAGCATTCAACTGGGATACTAATGTGCAAATTTTTTGAATTACATCAATTTTAGGAGTGCAAATTTTAGACTTATCTGTAATCAAACTCCCGCCAAATTTGATTATGATTAAATCGCTCGCCATCATACCTCCGTAAAAGCACAATCTAATATGCAATGTGGCTTCACGAAGGTTTGAGAGTGTCAAAAGATGGAGGGAGATTCCGATATTGATTTATTCATTAGGCATTTACAATTAGAACTTGAAGAAACTTCAGATATTTTAGATTTGCAAGCTAGAGAACATAGACAATGGCAAATAGAAGTAGCCATTCAAGAGGGTTTGAAATATCTTAATAAAATTGAAGAAAGAAAAATATTGGGCCTGGATGCTATTTTCAAGGAAAAAGAAGCAGTAAGGGTATTAAGAAAAAAACAAAAGATAACTAAATCAAATCCAATAAATCATGACGAAGAGGGGAATCAGATATGCCCTAAATGTGAATCTAAGATTACTGAGAATCTTGGTTTTTGTGAATCTTGTGGATTTAAAAAATAATTTTATAATTATTCTTCCTCTGCTAATTTATCTAGGACTTCAATTAAATCTGGATCATCTGCAGAAACTTTGAATAGATATTGAGGAGGAACTCCTTCTGTTAAAAACACAAGTTTCCCTGCTCTGTATATGTCTATTCCATCTGCTATTGCACGAATTGCATCAACTTCAACAATCGATGGTGAGTTTATCCTTACTCTACCTGCTTCATGTGCTTTAGATACTGATTTTGATAAATGCACATGCCTTCTATCTCCCCCCTTAATCCCTAACTTAATTATGTCATCAACTTCATCAGGATCAACAGGATAAAACAAAGAATCTGGTATGTCGTCTGTTGGCAAGTCTATTTCAATTTCAATACTATGGCCATATGTCGCCCTTATTCTTTGGCCTTCAACTTCATATCTTCCCTTTTCTTCTGTAATTGCAACTGCTTCAAAATGCCAGGGTTTTAACCACCTTTCAAAATCTCTTCTTTGTGATTTTATCCCATCACACAAAGCATTTACATCTACCCATCCATTAATGTCCATTTCAACATCAAATTTTTCTGGAGCGTGTCTTAATACCAAAGCTAATACTCTGCCTAATTTATCTGATTCTTTATCACTCATAATGAATTTTCCTTCTTCATTACATATTGGGCAATTAGAACCTTTGAAATATCCGTGTTTACTTTTTCTTAACATTAGTCAAGGCGACAAGGGTCTTGTTCATAATCGATGCGGTCACAAAAGTATAACCGAGAGGTTCACAAAGTGTTCTGCTTTCCGTGGTTTATGGCTGTACCAGTAATTGCAGGATTCCTCAGGACTCCTTTCGCTAAAGCACATAGAGGAGTACTAAAAGAAGTTAGGCCAGATGATTTTTCAGCCGAGGTAGTAAAGGGATTGATTTCTAAAAACAAGATTGTATTAGATGACTTAGAAGATGTTCTTGTGGGATGCGCTTATCCAGAAGGTGAGCAAGGAAATAATATTGGTAGAATAATTACATACTTATCAGGATTGCCAAATACGATTCCTGCTTCAACAACAAATAGATTGTGTGGTTCTTCAATGCAAACAATCCATATGGCCAGTGGTTCTATAAGCATGGGTGCTGGTGAAATCTTTCTTTGCGGAGGAGTAGAATCAATGTCAAGAGTAATGAGAGGAGGATTTAACTTTACTCCAAATCCATTACTATCTAACGAAATAAACAATAATCAAATAAATAATGGAAAGGATGCATATATCTCAATGGGGCTTACTGCAGAAAATGTTGCGAAAAAATATTCCATTGATCGTACGGAGCAAGAGTATTTTGCAATGCGAAGTCACGAAAAGTCTTCAGATGCGTATAAAAAAGGTCATTTTGAGGAGGAGTTGGTACCAATTGAAACACAGCAGGGGGTATTAATTAAAGATGAATGTGTTAGAGACAATACTAATTTAGATTCGATGCAAAAATTGAAGCCTGCATTTGTTGAAAATGGAACTGTAACAGCAGCAACATCATCGCCTTTAACTGATGGTGCAGCATTTACAATTATATGTTCTGAGGATTATGCGTTAAGAAATAATATGACTCCACTAGCAAAAATTGTAAGTACTGCAGTTACTGGATGTGAGCCATCTTTTATGGGCATGGGTCCTGTTCAGGCTTCAAAAAAAGCACTTAAGAGAGTAGGGCTTGAAATGAAAGACATAGCAGTCATAGAATTAAATGAGGCTTTTTCATCACAAGCCATTGCTGTTATAAATTCCTTAAATATCGACCAAGAAAAGGTAAATATTGATGGAGGGGCATTATCGATAGGGCATCCCTTAGGTGCAAGCGGGGCCAGAATCACTGGTAAAGCAGCAACATTACTAGGTAGATTAGATGCTCAATATTCTCTTGCAACAATGTGCATTGGAGGGGGCATGGGCATTGCAACAATTTTAGAAAATTATGAATAAATTATTACCGACTATCCTCCTAAATATGTGTTTAATACGATAGTATCATAATATCAACGCATTTAACGGAGCATATGGCAATTAGAAAGGGCCGAAGAGAATCAAAAGAAAATTTAGAGAATCATGAAGCCATTGATGATGCTTTTGCCGAACGTAGAGCATTACTAGAATCAGAGGGGGAAAATCCACATGATGAAAGCCAATATGTGCAGGACCCTATAGAGCAAGAACGGATAAGAAAAGAACTTGAAGAAGGCGGAGAATTGCAAAAAATGCTAGGTATTGATCAAAATCTATCAAAGCAACAAGAAGCAAGTTTACAAAGATTAGAACAAAAATGGATGTCTGGATTACAAGGAACATATAATGCTGCTGAAGAAGAAAGAAAACCTCTAATGATTTCCTTTGATGAGGAGGACAATATACAACACACTGAGATTGGAAGTGTTTCTTTACTAACTAATGATTTTGATGGTGGCGAAGAAATAAGATTAGAATATCCAGGGAAAGGAACCGAATTTTACACACTAGACTATGATGATGAATCTGGATGGAGAAAGGGTAAAACTCCCGAACATACTGCAAGAAATATAGCATCAATAATAAATAAAAGAAGTTCATTAGTTCATGCCTTTTCCGACTCAAACAGAGTCGTTTTCGAATTAAGAGATTCTAGTTTAAATCCTGATTCTCTGGTGATTTTTGTCGATGACCCTGGTGGAAAGGACATGGTTGCAGAAAAACAAGGAGTAGAATTAGACCCAAGAGGGATGACCTTACAAGATTATCAAGAAGTAATAAAATTAGCATTAGCTGATGGCATTATTACCCCTAGTGAAGATCAAATGCTTTGGTCAATGAGGCAAGCATTAAAAATTTCAGAAGACGAACATGTGCATATTGTAAGAGCTATGTTTGGCGATGATGTAATGAAGGAATGTACTGTTTGTAATTCTATGGCATTACTATATCCAGAACACAACGCATGGTATTGTGAAACATGTGAAAATTGGGTATGATTCTCCACCCTATTATCTCGTTATTTTTGCGCAAGTTGATATACCGACACCTATAGGAAGGTACGATAGAGATGGCTAAGAATGAAACATTGTATATCGGCGTAGATTTAGGGACATTCCGTTCTGTAATGGTATCAAGTGCAGGACATGAAGAAGAATTATTGACAGTAATAGGTACACCAAAAGATGCAATTGCTAGAAATTTTTTGAGAAGGGATGTTTTATTTGGTGAAGAAGCACTAAAAAATAGATTAGCATTAGATCTTTTTAGACCATTGCAACATGGGGTAATTAAAGATAGTCAAGAAGATAAAAAATTCATTGCACATTTTATCCATCACATGATTGAATTAGCAGGGCCAGAAGATTACGATAACGTTGTAGCAGTCATTGGTGCACCAGCAGAGGCTAGTTTTGTTGATAAAACGGCAATTTTTGATGCTGCAGCAGGTTCAGTTAACGCTTGTATGATAATCTCCGAACCATTTGCTGTTGCATATGCTTTAGATATGATTGAACACACATTAGTAATTGATATTGGTGCAGGAACTACTGATATTTGCCGTGTATATGGTACAATTCCAGAACCAGAAGACCAATTGCATATGGCTTATGCAGGAGATTATATTGATGAACAATTAATTTCAGAAATTCAGAAGAAATATCACGGAGCCCAAATAACAAAAGATATGGCAAGAAGGTGGAAAGAAAAGCATAGTTTCACTCAGTCTGCAATGCCAAAGAAACCAGTTCTAGTTGATTTTAGTGTTGAAGGAAAAGCAATGAGGCTAGATATCACTGATTGTATTGCTAGAGCGTGTGAAACGATAATAGATCCTATAGTTTCAAATGTAAAATCATTAATTAGTTCAGCTAACCCAGAATACCATAACCAATTCAGACAAAACATGATACTTGGAGGAGGAGGTAGTGGAATTAGAGGATTAGGTGCCATGATTGAAGGAAAACTATCCGATTTAGGTAAAGTAAAGGTACATACAGTAGATGACCCTGTTAAATTAGGTGCTCTTGGAGGACTTAGATTAAGTATGGAAGTACCTCAAGAAATGTGGAAAAATCTAACCTTGTCTTCTAGGTAATTATTCTTCCTCTAACAACTCAGATAATGTTTCATCAGAAACTAAATTTGAATTGCAATTAGGACATTTAAGTTCCATTGCAAACTTTTCTATTTCAATAGCTAAAATCGAATCGCAATTGTAACAACTAGCTACAATCTCATTTCCAAAAGACATCCCATTAACATCAATCTTATGTCCATAATACCATGCTTGATATACTGGATCTCTTAAAATTCCTAATCTTCTCCAAGAAGTCGTAGTCGTGTATAATGTAATAATTCCAATTAATAAATACAAAATATCTCCAAAAGTAATTCCAAAAGAGATGAAGTAAATAGAAACTAATGAAAATAATACTATTGAGAATAATAAATTAAGCATAGCTGGAATTAATGCATTCTTTGATTTTCTCTTGAATGAAGACCATACGATTATTTGTGTTGTTAACATTACAAATAAGAATATCATGATGAAATATGAAAGTTGGCTAAAATTACCAACTATCATTGCAAATAAGATTGATGACATCAACAACATGAATGATATTTGTTTATGAATCGCTTCCATTGGCCCATCCCATTGATCAGGGGTACTTCCTGCTGGCACTAAATCATCCATCTATTTGAATCCAAAAAGTCATACTTTCTGAACCCATCGAGATAAATTCAACCGTTTTGCTTTTGTGCGAAGATAATTACGCAAGTACATGCGCGAGATGGATGACCTTGGTGTTGAAACAAAAGGTGATTCATTAAAAGACAAAAATATACTCCTCGGGATTAGTGGAGGAATTGCTGCAACTGAAAGTGTTAAACTATTAAGAGAACTAAGAAGATATGGTGCAAATATAACAGTAATTATGACTAAGTCGGCGCAAAAAGTAATTACGCCCTTGGCAATTTCATGGGCTGGAAATTGTGAAGTTATTTGTGATTGGGAACACAATATGTCTGGGCTTAAAAATTATGACGGTATCTTATTGGCACCATCAACAAGAAATATCATGGCTAAAATATGTAATGGAATTATAGATAATCCTCTACTAATGGCTATTTCTTCGGCAAAGATAAACAAGACGCCCGTAATGATTATCCCAAGTATGCATCAAGTACTTGCAAAAGATACCATTACCCTGGATTTAAGTGAGCAAATACATGAAATGGGATTCAATGTATTTTGGGGAGAAATTGACGAAAATAAATCAAAACAGCCAGATTCAATAAGTATAGTTGCAAATTTTTCAAATCATGTAAATAGTTACTTACAAAATAGAAAAAAGGTCGTGATTACTTTAGGCTCCACTATTAGTTTACTTGACGACATAAGATATATTAAAAATACCTCCACTGGAAAAACAGGTTTCGAAATTGCATCTAGATTACATCGTTGGGGGCATGAAGTGACCATCGTTTCTGGAGATACTAGTCATGTGCACGATTACAAATTACCCTTAATCATCAATGCTGCAGAGCCACAAGAAATGTTACTTGAATTAAAGGCATTAACAAAATGTTCCATAGATGTTTGGATTCATAGTGCTGCTGTGTTAGATTATGTAAATAAAAATAGAATTAACGGGAAGTTCCCTAGTGGGAATGAAGAAATGTCATTTGATTTGATAAAATCTTCCAAACACCTCGAAGAATTAAAAAAAGATGTTCAAGGATCTTTTAGAATTGGCTTCAAACTAGAATCGAACATTAAATTAAAAGAGCTTGTGACAAAAGCAACATCATTTGTAGAAAGAAACGAATTAAATGCAGTAATTGCAAATAGGTTAGAAGATATTAACGACAACTCAAAAAATAGAGCACATTTAATTCTAAGAAATGGAGATCATTTTGCCCTTTCTACAAATAGCGAAATTTCTAATGCAATTAGATTACTAATAGAGAACAATTAAAAAAAAATTATTTGAAGACATGTCAGAGGGATAGGTATGGGTAAAGGAAATTTTAAGGCGAAAACTGGAATTCCTCCCAAATCTAATTTTAATGAATGGTATCCATTTATAGTAGAAGCATCAGAATTAATCGATAAAAGATATCCCATAAAAGGGATGGATGTGTGGAGACCATATGGTTGGAAAACCATGAGGCTTATCGATTCCCACACTCACAGAGAAATGGAAAATACAGGCCATGGAGAATGTAATTTCCCATTGCTAATACCTGAAGATTTACTTGAAAAAGAAAATAGATTAGTTTCCTTACTAAAGAGGGCAAGAGAGAAAGGAGTCAATCCTGATGAGTTAAGAGAAGAGGAAGACGAAGCAGGTTTCAAAAAAGAGGTTTATTGGGTTAAGCATGCTGGCGAAAATGAATTAGATATCCCGATGTTTCTTAGACCAACATCAGAAACTGCAATGTATACTATGTTTCCGCTATGGATTAGAAGTCATGCTGACTTACCTTTAAAAATATATCAAACTGTTAATACATTTAGGTATGAAACGAAACAAACTCGGTCATTTATTCGCGTTAGAGAAATACACTTTTTTGAGGCACATACTGCACATATAGACGAAGATGATGCAACAAAACAAATTGAAGAAGATCTAGAAATTGTTTCAAGATTAATGAATAAATTCGCATTACCAGTAATTATTTCAAAAAGGCCAATCTGGGATACATTTCCCGGAGCATGGTACACAATAGCAATAGATGTAGTAATGCCAAATGGTAGAACTTTACAAGTTGCAAGCGTACATCATTACAGAGATCAATGGGCAAAAGCATTTGATATAAAATACGAAAATAAAGAAGGGACTCAATCATACGTACATCAAACTACTTATGGAATGTCTGAAAGGCTCTTAGGGGCCATTGTTGGTATGCATGGTGATGATTCTGGATTAATATTGCCTCCTTCAGTAAGTCCATACCAAATTGTTTTAATTCCAATAATTTCAAAAGATAATGCCGAGGTAATAAATAATGAAATTATTAAAATCTCTGAAAGGATAAATAAAATGGGAATTAGAACACATATAGACATGAGAAATATAAGACCTGGGCAGAAGTATTTTGATTGGGAAATTAAAGGTGTACCCTTAAGGTTAGATTTTGGTGCAAGAGACATGGAAGCAAATACAATTATGTGCACTTCAAGAACTGGTGGAAAGGTCTCTATTGATCTTGACAATTTAGAATCTGAAGTAATAACTCAGCTGGATAGTATTCACGAGGTTATGGTTAATAATTCAAACAAAAGGTTAAATGAAGCAATAAAGAAATTGCCTAAATTAATTAATGAAAATGGAAACTGGTCATTATCTGAAGATTTAGAAGAAGATAAAATATATTGGACTATGTTTGATGGAAATGATTCTGATGCTGAAACTATAGAAAAACTTACAGGACTATCATTTTTAGGCGATTCAATAGAAGAATCAATAAAAGAATCTGAATGTTGTATTACTAATAAAAAAACCAATCGTAAAGTATATCTTGCAAAAACATACTAATTCTTGCTAAACATCCTTAACTGAATTCCAACAAACATAATTACAACACCGAACAGAATCATTACAATAGTTGGTATCCCAAAATATCCTGAATATATCCAACCCTCCATATGATTTAATCTTCCAATTGCAAGCCAACTTAATCTATCTGCTCCATCAATACAATAACCATTGTTTGCGACTATAGTTTCACATGATTTCAAAAAACCAAAAACTCCGAAAATATTGAGAATTGAACATAAACTAATTATTGGACCTATTCCAATCATTAATAAACTGCTAATTTTCAAAATTTTAGGTGCTTCTATTTCCTCTTTTCCTTCAATTGTAGGTATCCCTAAGGGAGGTAATTCAGGCATTTCCATTTCTAATGCTTCTGGGCTACTACTATCATGTAATTCAAAACTTAAATTTGATTTTTCTATTCCTTCTACACTTAATTCTTTTGAAGGCTGTACATCAGCCATATCTATATTATAGATTCTTGATGCTAAACTAGCCAATATTGGATCGTTAGCAGCCTCAGATAAATCTAATTCTCCATCAAGAAGTTTTCTTAATTTTTCACTAGAATCTCCAGACATGACTTGCCCCCAATTAACATCCCGACTAAATCCTCACTGAATAACTTATCACATACACAATCATGCATTTCCAGCATTTTCTACTTCAGCCCAATCAGATAGGAACCGTTCAATACCACTATCTGTTAATGGATGCTTCATAAGTTGTCTGAAAATCTTAGTTGGCATTGTTGCTGTATGTGCGCCTAATTGCAAACATTCCAAAACATGAGTAGGGTGTCTTATTGATGCTGCAAGTACCTTTGTACGAATCTCTGGATATTCTCTCCAAATAGTCATTATTTGTGCAATTAAATCCATTCCCTCTTGGCCTATGTCGTCTAGCCTACCTACGAATGGTGAAACATACATCGCACCTGCTTTTGCAGCCATTAAAGCCTGAGATGCATTAAAAATCAGAGTTACATTTACTCCAATTCCTTGCGAAGATAATTCCTTTGTGGCAATAAGACCTTCGGCTGTACAGGGCACTTTTATTATTACATTCTCTGGCAATTCTTTTTTCAATGCCAAACCTTCTTCTATCATTCCTTTTGCATCCATTGCTGTAACTTCCGCAGAAATAGGACCGCTACAAAGTTCCGCTATTTCTCCAATAACTTGTTTAAAATCTCTTCCTGATTTTTTAATTAATGAGGGATTGGTAGTAACGCCATCCAAAATCCCCCAAGATGCTATCTCTCTCACTTCTTCTACTTCTGCCGTATCTAAAAATAACTCCATTTTATCACTCCATTTTTACTATATCTAATGCCGATTTAATTATGTCTTTTGTGGAAATATTCAATAATTGTAACATTTCTTCCGCCTGACCTGATTCCCCAAACCTATCTCTGACGCCAACCCTTCTAAGAATTGTTGGTTTAGATTCCGATAAATATTCTGCGACAGCACCACCTAATCCTCCAATAACGCTATGATCTTCAACAGTAACTATTCCCTTACATTTAGATGCTAGTTCATAAACTAATGATTCATCAAGTGGTTTTAATGTATGCATATCTACAACAGCCGCATCTATACCCATTTCTGAAAGTTTTTCGGCAGCTTCAATTGATTTTGAAACCATAACTCCGCATGCAATAATTGCAACATCAGAACCTGATTTTAACAAAACACCTTTGCCGATTTCCAATCTTGAATCGTTTAATTCATAAATCCTAGGTGTTTTATTTCTTGCTGTTCGAGTATATGATGGTGAATCATGACTTAATAATTTCATAGTTAATTGTTGGGTACTATAATCATCACAGGGATGCATGACAGTCATATTTGGCAATGTTCTATAAATTGCTAAATCCTCTATAGATTGGGCGCTTGAACCATCAGTGCCTGTGTGTGTACCTCCATGGCTACCACAAATATGCACTGGTAGATTAGGCCTAGCAATTCCATTTCTGACTTGCTCAAAAGCTCTTTCTGTAAATATTGCAAATGTACTAGCAAATGGTTTATATCCACTAGATGCTAATCCTGCAGCTACTAGCATCATGTTTTGTTCACCAATTCCACAAGAAATTGTTCTTTCTGGGAATTTTTCTCTAAACCAACATGACTTCGTTGACTTACCTAAATCTGCTTCTAAAACCACTAATTTTGGATCCTCAGACATAGAAATTAGTGCATGCCCATAACCATCTCTTGATGCTGCAGAATTACTCATATTACCTCACCTAATTCCAATAATGCTTTAGAATACTGTTCTTCATTTGGAGCAGCTCCATGAAATTTAGGATTGTTTTCCATATAAGAAACTCCTTTTCCTTTTACCGTATTAGCAATTAATACAGAGGGCAAATCATTATTTTCATCAAACCACCTCATACCTTCAATTATTTGATACATGTCATGGCCATCAATTTCTTTAACATTCCATCCAAAACTAGACCATTTCTCGGGAATATTAAACAACCTCATTTGGGACTCTACAAAATCATCATTCTGAATACGATTACAATCTAAAATTACCTTCAGATTTCCTAATTCATGATGTCTTGCAGCCATCATTGCTTCCCAAACGGCTCCTTCTTGAATTTCTCCATCTCCCAACATAACATAACAATTTCGAGGAGACCCATCAAATTTTGCTGCAAAGGAACAACCTAAACCGAAAGATAAGCCCATTCCAAGTGAGCCTGCACTAAAGTCTACACCAGGAGTATGCTTCATATCCACATGGCCCTGACAAACACCGCCAAGCACTCGATAAGATTCTAAATCTTCATGAGTGATGAATCCCATTTCGGCTAATATTGAGTACATTCCAGGACTAGCATGGCCTTTTGAAAGTACAAATCTATCTCTATCTTCCCATTTTGTATCATTTGGGTTAACATTCATATTTATTGCATATAATGCAGTTAGTAAATCTATCTCAGATAAGGAACCACCAGGATGCCCTGCTTGTGCTCTATACACCATTTTTATAATTTCAACTCTACATTTACGAGAAATTTCTTTTAATTCCTCTACTAATTCGTCATCACTAAGACCATTTAAGCGGCTAAGACCCATAAGAAACAATTAATCCTTAACTATGGAGTCTTTGATTCTTTCTTGAAATTTATAAATTGAAAATCAATGTTTTTTTGTCATTATATTCTCATACAGCCTCTTAATAGAGCGATTTAAAATAAGTATAATTTCATCCCACAATGAAAGTATTTTCTTAGGTAATGAAAGTGAAGTAAGGAAAATGAATACACCAACGAACCAAAAGAAAAACATCAAAGTTGGGAATTGGCCTAATTGAGGTATTTCAAACCACTTAGATGGCTCTCCCACTGTCACAATCAATAATGCTATAAGTACTCCAACTAATGATTCTCCTGCAATGAATCCTGCACCTATTAGCACACCCCTTGAAGTAACATCATCTGCTGCTTTCATAGCTGATTTTGTAGGTTTTTCACTCAAATCACCATCCACCCTTAGAATTGCAAGATTAGTTACAAAATAATGAATGAAACCACCAGCAAAAATGGGTACAGATAATTCTAATGGCAAATAGATTCCAATGGCTACAGACATTACTGGTAATTTTCTCCAAACTAATAAAGCAGCAATTATACCTCCTAAAATAAGCATTTCAACATTTGGACTTCCTCCAAAAATACTTTCAATAATTGTGCCAATAAGATCTGCCTGAGGTGCTAATAATGCCTCATCACAATTATACAGATCCCCTCCTTCGTCAATTAGTTTAAGATTAGATGCTTCACAATGAGTTCGAGTAATTTTAAACGCTTTATTTAGAAGTAATAAGATTGGTCCTATTACTGCAGCCCCTACTATTACTCCAATTGTTTCTGCTATTTGTTGCCGCCAAGGTGTTGCACCAACCATATGCCCTGTTTTCAAATCCTGCATTACATCGCCAGCAATTGCTGCATTTACTGCTACAACTGATGCAATGATTAGTGTTGCAAACATCATTGTAGAGTTATCAGCACCTATTAATGAACCTACAATATAGACTAATGCAGCAGTAAACATCAATGTTGCAATAGTCATGCCAGAAACGGGAGAATTACTAGATCCTACAACGCCTGCAATATATCCTGCAACTGCTGAAAAGAAAAATGCAACACCTGCAATAAATATTGTACCAGCAATCGCAAGACTTAGACCTAACTTCCATGTAAAAAATAAAAAGG
>PAAW01000044.1 GCA_002699515.1 Methanobacteriota archaeon | reverse complement strand
TCTTTTTGTACTGCACAATGCATCTTTAAATTTACCCATACTCCAACCATCATGCAATGGATCTGGCCCCATAGATTCTAATCTTAGATAGTATTCTTCTTCTGTCATTAATTTTAATGTTCCAAATCTACGAACATCTCTATATATTGCCTGTGAGCCATTTTCAAACTTTAATTCTAAATGGCAATGTTTGTCTGGGAAATCTTCTGGCCATTGGGCTCCTTTAGGAAGTAACCACCATCCTCCAGTCATCCTCAAATGTCCTTCAACAACTGTCCACGTTTCTGGAATTTGATTTTCAACATCATTAAGATGAATAAAATAGAACTTTCCTACTCTACTTACCGATTCCACAGTCCTACCAATCAATCCTCCCATCCCAAATTCAGAAGCATTTTCGGAAGCAAAGGATGCAAATCTTGAGCCATCTCTTAATAATTGTTTTTTCCAAACATCTGAAAAACTTAAATCTGCTATTTTCTGATTTGAAATAAATCTAGACAGTGCACTCCTAGTAACTTCTACTTCTGGAAGTTCAGGCATAAGGGACCCAGATGATGCACGGCTCTTAATTAAGTCGCAAATTAGCACATTTCGGAGAATGATAAAAACCCTGTTTTTTCAAAAAAAATGAGGTTTCTGATGGTAATCAATAATAAGCGTCTTGTCCGGGGCATGTTCATGTCCGTAGAAGCGATGGTACAGAGTATGATAGATGATTTGACAGAAGCAATGGCAGACGCTGGTAAACACGATGGTGGAAACAGCGCAGCTGGAACAAGAGTACGAAAAGCAATGCAATCAGCGAAAGCTGCAGCACAAGCTATTCGTCTGAAAGTTCAATCTGACAAAAACAGCAGATAAGCAAATCATTTGTTGATTAATAACGGGAAAACCGTAACACGATTGCCTCTTCTGGTGCGCCAGAAGGGGCTTTTTTTAATTTAAATCACACAATGAAACAACATATGTTGTTCCTCAAAACCACTTAATTCAATAGATTCTACAATCTTAATACCTGAATTCAATAATTTTTCATTAGTTTCTAAAAAAATTGCTTGATCTCCACCTTCATTGAATCTTTCAGATGCCCCCTTTAAACTAAGAAGAGCTGTTGAATTAGGCCTCAAAAAACGTTTACAAGCCGTGATAAAGATATCAACTTGTCCTGCTTGTGAAACATCCTGAAATAACCAATCTGCTCCTTTTGGAACTAAATAAGACCATGATTCAAGTTTACGTGCATCTCCAAAAACAGGTATTATCCCTGGTCTTCTAACTGCTAAATGATTTAGATCTCTTAAACACCTTGGAGAAATATCTACAGAGATTAATCTTCCTGAAAATTTATTATTTTTCCCGCAAAGATGATCATGAATATGAGAAATTGTTGTACCGTGGGCTGCTCCAAGATATACTACAGTAGAACCTGGTGAAGGGAATAATATTGCAGGGTCTTTTTTTGTTCTTAAAATCGCAGCACCTAATTTAGAACGATATGGGTCCCATCTTCTCCAAACATCACCTCTTTTTTTTCTAGTAGTTTCTCCATAGACCTTGTTATTTCCATCTGCACTTAATGTCCAAATAGCCCTACCTTCAAGTTTAACATTTGAAGAAATATCTACATTTTTCCTAACCATTAAATCATCTCTTTTTAGAATCAAAATATTGTTTTCTAATTTTTTCAACTTTCTCTTCTATTAGACGAAATTCCTCATCGCCCCAAGAAGTCCCATTAAATGCATCAATTCTTGCAGCTAAACTCATCCTTGCTGCCAACATTCTTGAAATCCTACCTCTAACTGGTTTTGGTGACCTTGAAATAAAAACATGAGAATAAATCAATCCATGTTTTGGGGGCTTTGTTCCTTGTTTCAAATGTGAGAAAAACGCTTTTTCTGCACCCAAAATCTGTACAGTACCAGCAGGTAATCTTGCCAACCTCATTCTTCCATGCGCTGCCACACATAATTTTGCAGCAATCAAAGGCCCTGCTATTGCTGAAAGTGAAGGAAGGTGTTCTAGAGATAATTCTCTAACTGCAGATTCTATCCTATCTAATTGTGACTGTAAACTAGCTACTGATTCAGCCCACTTTTTGATTACTTGCCACTCTGATTCTGAGGGAGGTATATTAGGAGGAGTTACGTTGAAATGATTTGCTAAATCTGAAATAGTTTCAGAAGAAATAATGATTTTTGCGAGTCTATTTCTATCTTCTTCCATTCTAGCCCTAGGGAGTAATAATACAACCCATTCAATTAAGCGGGCTTCTAACAAAACCCAACTACTTCTCAATTCATCTGATGCACGAATTAAATGCTCTAATCTTCTATCTGGATCTGAAGCAGAATCATCTACATTTTGTTTTGATAATATCAATGCTGCTTCATCTAAAATTTTCATTCTTTCATCATCAGGATAAGGTAATTCAACATTTTCAAGGAACTCATCACCAGAATCAACTAAAATAGCCTCTGGATAACGTTGTTGTAAATGTCTAGCCTCTTCCAGAAGAACACCCGAAGATAATAAATTCAGTCTTTTAGCTACTTGCTCTTTATTCAAAGACCTCTTGCAATACTCAACTTCCAATATCTCAAAATTTTCATCAATTACAGCAGCAGCCTGCCAATCTTGCCACAACTTCATGCACGTCCGAGGACAAACTAAACAAAAATACCAATGGTTCAATAATATAAATTACACTAATAAATGTGTTTTATCTAGTTACTAAAGATACATACATTTAAACCAGCAAAGTCAGCCTCATGATTATTAGCGAGGAATTAGATGTTCTGTCCTGAATGTGGTGCACTATCATTTCCCGACTCAAAGGGTTGGATAAAATGTCCTAATTACAAATGTGGTTATGAAGGGCCCTTAGATAATAAAATGAAAGATCCCGTAACGGGTCAAGAAATTGATTTAGGAAATGTACAATCAAGTTCTAAAGCACAAACAAGAAAATTCGAGATTATAGATGATGGCGATCAAGCTCATGGAGTATTGACAAGTGGATCATATATCTGCCCTAAATGTGATGGGCAAGAAGTATACAGTGAATTAAGGCAAACAAGGGCTAGTGATGAGCCTGAAACAAGGCTACTTACTTGTAAAAATTGTAAACACGGCTGGCGAGAATACTAATTTGAGCATTATTTGGATTAAGTAACGTTCAATAGCCTCCAATTAGACCAGAACAAATACTGGTGATGTTATGTTACATGTAGTAGCTGAAAGTAGTATACTTAAAATCATAGTTGAAACACTAATGACTCAAGTAGAAGAAGCAAGATTTGATTTCTATAATGACAGATTAGAAGTCTGTGCAGTTGATACAGCAAACGTTGCAATGATAAGAATGGAAGCAGATGCTGCACTATTTGATACATGGGATTTAGATGAATGTAAAGTAGTAATGGAATTAGCAAAAATGCGCGAGGTCCTTACACTGGCAGCTTCAGGAGAAATGGTTGAAATCGTATTTGACGATGTTGCAAACAGGATCAAAGTTAGTGTAGGGAAAATTGAAAGAACATTAAGCCCAATTAATGAAGACAATGTAAGAGTCCCTCAAAAAGTCCCTGATTTAAATTTAAAATCAATAGCGAAAATATCAGGTATTGAATTATCTAGAGCATTTAGAGCAGCAAAATATGTTGGAGAAATAGTCCATATGTCCATGAGTCCAAATCAATTGGGAATCACCGTACCTGGCCCAACAGATGCAATAGACGTCACATACAGTAATGACGAATTAGAAGATCTTACTTGTGAAAATCAAGTTAACAGCCAATATAGCCTAACCTACATGTTAGATTTAGTTAAAAAATTAGATAGTGTAAATCTAATTACTCTAGCATTTGGAGAAAATGAACCATTGAGAATGAATTTTGGATTTCATGAAGACGCAATTAAAGTCCTATTCCTCTTAGCACCAAGGCAAGATGCATATTGAGTTTTTATTCATGCATAATGCATAATTGATTTCTCAACAACAGACTTGAATAGACACTGATGTTGGCAATACTTGGTCGAGTAATATGGAACAATCAAAAGTCACTGTCCTTATTCCTACCTTAAATAATCATAAAGAATTAGAAATTGTGCTTAAATCACTCAATAAACAAACATGGCGCGGAGATTTAGAAATCGCAGTTGTTGGTCCAAGCAATGACCCAGGGAGAGAAATAACCATTTCCAATAATGCAAAATGGATAGATGATAAAGGAAGTAGAAACCGTGCAGATGCATGCAATGTTGGAATAAAAGAGACTCAATGTGACATTTTATTATTTACAGACGATGACGTAATACCCCCAGAAGATTGGGTTGAAAAATTAGTTAGATGGTTTGAAAGAGATGATGTTGCAGGAGTAGGTGGGCAAAATTGGGCTCCAGAAGAAGATCCATTCCTTGCAAAGGTAGCAGATGTTGCCTTTGGAGCAAAGTATGTTACGGCTGGAACAAGATACGGTAAGGTTTCAAAAGGCGAATTAATTGAAATTGAGCATAACCCTGGTTGTAATTCTGGATATAGGAAAAAGGTTCTTGATGAAGTAGAAGGTTTTGAACCAGGTTGTATAGGTGCAGAAGATGTGGTATTAGATCATAAAATTCGCTCTAAAGGACACAAACTTTGGTTTGACCCAGAATCTATAATGCCTCATAGAAGGAGAACACCTCCTGCCTTATTCAAGCAAATGAAAAATTATGGTTATGTAAGAACACTAGCTAATTCCAGATGGCCAGAACTACGCTCATGGAGCCATCTTGCTATTGGAATATTTCCATTATTAGTTTTTTCAAGTATTATCTCAATCATTTTTGGCATAATAATTAACGATATAGAAAATTCAATATCACTATCTTTGACTTCTGAATTATTTTTTCAAATCCCAATAATGTTGTCTACAACATACATTTTAATTTGTTGGATTGGTTCTATTTTAGGAAATTCTCCACACAGAAATGCTATAACAATATTTTTCTCACCAATTATGATCTTTTCTGCGCATTATTATTACGGAATTGGTGTCCTAAAAGGTTTATTTCAAATATATGCAGGAAAAGGTGCAGCAGCAGGATTAGGTATCCAATTAGATGATAAAAAGAGAATTTAAGCGCAATAATCATCAATCAACTTAGTCCATAATGCAAATAATGAAAGAGAAAGTGTCTTCTGTTTTCAAAAATGCCTCATCAGAAGCAGCAAGAAATGCAACTGATGAAGAACAAATCTGGGAAAGCCTCAGAGGAATAATCGTTTTTGGATTAGTTATCGAGGTTGTAATATTATTCTTGCTAAGTGTACTGGATATTCAATATGAATTATTAGGCATGCAGATTGCATATACTGCTGCTATTATCGGCGTACCAATATTTGTAGGTGGTTGTATGATCCTTACATGGGGTAATAAAAAATTCAAAGTAGAATAATTAATTTTCTAATTCTCCGATTTGAATTTGCCATTGACTTTGATAAACACCATTAGAGATTATTAATTCATCATGTGTTCCTCTTTCCACAACAACTCCATCTACCATTGAAAGTATTTCATTCGCATTCCTAATTGTAGATAGTCTATGAGCAACTGCAACAGTAGTTCTTTCTCCTCCAGAATCCAATAAGTTTTGTTGTATTCTTTTTTCTGTTTCTGCATCTAAAGCAGATGATGCTTCATCTAGAATTAACAAAGACGGGTTCTTCAAAAGTGCCCTTGCCAAAGAAATCCTTGCTTTTTGTCCACCACTTAATTTAACACCTCTTCCGCCAACTTTTGTATCCAAACCTTGTTCTTGTGAATTTACAAATTCTGTAGCACCTGCTAAATCTAATGCATGGTTTACTTCTTCTACTGTGCTTTCTCTTGCATAAACCACATTATCCTTAATAGTTCCATAGAACAAAAATGGATCTTGGCTAACAAATCCAAGTTGATTCCTTATTGATTCTAAAGTAAAATTTTGAATGTTAGTTCCATTAATTAAAATCTCACCTTTATTTGGCTCATAAAATCTCAATAGTAATTTCAAAATTGTAGATTTGCCCGCACCAGTATGGCCCATGATTCCAAGGAAATCACCGCACTTTACATTAAATGAAATCCCATTCAACACTGCTGTTTCTGTTTCTGGGTATTTGAAATGGACATCCTTGAACTCAATTGAATCGATACCTCCGTCAAGTTCTACTGCTTCAGGTATATCGAAAATTGTAGCTTCTAAATCTGTAATTGCGAAAACCCTTCTTGCTGCTGCTTCTCCTCTTTGTAATTGATTCAACAATACTCCGAAGATAAACAAAGGGAATGTCATTCTAGTACTAATCAATAAAAAAGTTACAAAATTACCAACAGTGATTTCATCTCCTGCAACTAAATAACCACCTGCAGTAACTAATGTACCAAATGCAATCCCTGCAACTGCATATAATCCAGGGATAAACCTATTTCTTACTGCTGAAGCACCTATTGCTTGATTTCTATATGTTTCAGATTCAAAACTAACTCTATCCAATTCATAACTTTGAGCATTGTATGCTTGAACTACTGAAATACCACTAATCAAGTTTTCAAGTATTGAATTTATATCTCCAGTTGATTCTCTTTGTTTACGATATTTCCTCTGCACTCTTGTTGAGAACCACCAAACTAGAGGGAAAATAAGTAATAATGGTCCAAACAATACAGCAACTAATTTCCAAGACATTAAAAATAATATTACAAATGCAGTAAATGTTGTAATAATTAATCTAATTATTGAAGTTGAAGAATCTGAAATCACATCCTCTAATTGATTTACATCAGATGATAAAATTGACATCAAGGCTCCTGTTTGCCTTAAGTCATAATATGATACTTCCATTTTTACTAAGTTTTTTGTCGCATCCATTCTTAAATCATGTTGAACTTTATAACCTAAAGACTGCCAAGAATAATCACTAATTCCTTGAAAAATAGCAAGCATTGTGAAACAAGAAAATATAAGCAAACCATAACCTAGTTCGGGGTTACTAGAAATTAAATCAATGAGGAAATTTGGACCAGTTAATGTTCCGCTTTGGTAATAATCAACCGCCAAACCCATTGCCACAAAAGGAATTAAGTCAAATGCTCTTGCAAAGGCATTTGTTCCAATTCCCAAAAACGCCCTTCTCCAATAATTTTTAACATAAGGTATTATTCTCCAAATTTTCTTACCAAAAAGTTGTTTTTGGTCTTCAATTTCCTCCCCCTTAGAGGATATGTCTTCGTCTTTCACGACTAGTGCTCTTGCATTCAGTTTACAATGCTTCTTAACCCAAGTGAAGAACTACCATCCATAGGATTGATTTAGCGGCAGGTGATGGAGCAACCAGTGGCAATAGTATGAATAATAAGAGTCAAATCAGTTTGCAACCAAAAAAGGTGCTTATCATAGCACTTACATTAATACTAATATTTCCTAGTTGGGCGATTGCTGAAAATGTAAATAATGGAAACGACATTAATTCTTTTGAAACTAATGCAGATATAAAAGCACTTGCGGAAATAAACATTTATCATAATTCTGATCTTTCATCGGGATGGAATCTAGGAACCATAGATGATAATGAAAACATCATGCTACGCTTTCGGAATGCTGATCCAATAAATACCAATCAATGGTCAAACCTTTTTGGCGATATTGTGGATGGTTGGCATATTCTACAGCATACAATGCCTGTTCCATCAGAATGGTTAGGTGAATTAAGTAATGCTGGTATTGAATGCCATTCATACATTCCCAATGGTGCATTCCATTGTTTAGTGCAATCAAAAACAATTCCTGAATTAGAAAATCTAGAGGTTCAAGGCATTATGGTTTTTGACCCTACAGACAAAGTCCATCCAATGGTTGATGAATTACTAGCAAATGAATTTGAAGATGGATTTTATTTTAATGGGAAAGGTATATTCACAACTGTTCTTTCAGGAGATTCTGTTCCTGAATTACAACTTGATGATTCGTTAATTTTGCTCTCTCATAGCAATAGATGGGCCACATTTTTAGCAGATGAAACGGGTATTTCTCAATTAGCAAATAATCCTGGAATCCAATGGATTGAACCAAAATTTAAATTTAACATTCAAAATTCAATAGGAAGAGATATTATCGAAGTTGATTATGTATCTCAAACTGCAGAAATGACATTATTAAATCCAACATGGGCGGGATTAACAGGTTCTGGTGTTCAAGTTACTGTAGCTGATTCAGGTTTGGATTCAGGAGTAAATGATGGAACTATGCATCCTGACTTCCAAGGAAGAATAACTGCCATAGAATCATTACCAATTCCACAATGGTGGCTAGATGTTGGATTACTTGATGCATCTGCATCACTAGATGATGGTGCTGCTGACATTTCAAATTGTGTTAACTGTGGAAACGGTCATGGAACTCACGTTGCTGGTTCGGTATTGGGTGACGGGACTTCTTCAGGTGGTTCTATTATTGGTGCTGCGCCTGCTGCAACTTTACATTTTCAAGCAACTGAACAATGGGCAGATTACTCTGCTGCATCGGGTAAAACAGATTATTATGGATTATATGGAATCCCTGACGACCTAAATACCATGTTTGCTCAAGCATATGAAAATGGTTCAAGAGTCCATACAAATTCATGGGGAGCAAGTATAGCAGGCCAGTATGATGCATCTGCACAACAAGCAGACAATGCAGCATATACATACAAAGACATGGTAATTCTTTTTGCTGCAGCAAATGATGGAGTGGATGTAAATAATGATGGTGAAGTAGACGAGGATTCCCTTGGGTCTCCTGGAACTGCAAAAAATGTAATTACTGTTGGTGCATCGGAAAATGACAGGAGTTCATTGCCTACAGATTCTGGTTCGTTTGTACCAGGAGCTTGGGGTGCTGGTTCCGTAAGTTATGCTGAACCAATTCATTCTGATTTAACAGGAGGTGAACCAGAAGGAATGGCTGCATTCTCTAGCAGAGGGCCTACAGATGACGATAGACAAAAGCCAGAAGTTACTGCTCCAGGGACATGGATTCTTTCAACTAGAAGTCGCTCAACTGCAGCAGGAGGATGGTTAGCCTATGATTCCGATCATGTTTACATGGGTGGAACCAGCATGGCAACTCCTCTTACTGCTGGTTCAACTGCATTATTATTAGAACACCTAAATTCAAACTTAGGTGTTTCAAACCCTAGTTCTGCTCTAGTTACGTCATTATTTGTAGTAGGTGCTGATGACATGATTGGACAATATGGAGACCCTAATAATGGGGCTGGAGAAGCAATTCCAAATTATCATGAAGGTTGGGGAAGAATTGATTTAGGTGGTTCAATTAACAGTTCCTTTGTAGATGGAGAAACCGTCAATACTGGAGAGTTTAGAGAATTTTCCTTTAATGTACCTGCATCATTATCAACATTGAAAGTAGCATTATCTTATACAGACACAATGGGTGATCCTGCATTTAGTGTGCAACTTAATAACGATTTAGATATTGAATTATTCAAACCAGATGGTACTTCTGTCCCACTGGCTAATAATTTAGATACAACAAAGGGCATTACAATTAATTCTCCTCAAAGCGGGACATGGGAAGTTCATGTTACTGGTACAAATGTGCCTATTGGACCTCAACCATTTGCAATAGCAGTAAATGTAAATTCAGGATTAACCAATTCCACAAATGACTTGGATGGAGATGGTGTTGATGATACTGCAATTGACGATTGTTTAGGTGTATGGGGGAATTCTACCAATGACAGGCAAGGTTGCATTGATTCTGACGGAGATGGATATAGTGACCCTGATGGAAGTTGGACTATAGCTCAAGGTGCTGATGCATTTATCTCAGATTCAACCCAATGGGCAGATTCTGATTTAGATGGTTTTGGTGATAATCCAAGTGGGAATAATCCTGACGATTGTATTATGAGTCAAGGAACTTCAATGATTGATAGGAAAGGATGTCCTGATTTAGATGGTGATGGATTTAGTAATCCTGATGGAAGTTGGACAACTGGGCATGGCGCAGATGCTTGTATTGCATTGGTTGGAGATTCTACCGTGGATAGATCGGGTTGTCCTGATTTCGATGGAGACGGATATAGTGACCCTGATGGAAGTTGGACTATAGCTCAAGGTGCTGATGAATTTATTGGAGATCCTGAACAATGGGTAGATTCTGATGGGGATGGATATGGAGATAATCCACCTCCTGCAAATCTTGGCGATAGTTGCCCATTGATTTCTGGAACAAGCAGCAATGATAGGAAAGGATGTGCTGATTCTGATGGGGATGGATATAGTGACCCTGATGTGAATGTTCTAGCACATCCATTAGGTGTTGCTGATGCTTTTCCTGCTGATTCAACACAATGGAGAGATACTGATGGGGATGGATATGGAGATAATTCTGGTGGAACAGATCCAGATAGTTGTCCTTTGGTTTTTGGAACTTCCACTCAAAATAATATTCTTGGTTGCCTAGATTCAGATAGTGACGGATATGATGATTCTTCAGATCCTATACCTAATGATGGAACTCAATGGGAAGATTCTGATGAGGATGGATATGGAGATAATGCAGGAGGAAATAACCCTGATTTATGGCCTAGTGATCCAAGTCAAGCCGTGGATACTGATGGTGATGGGTATGGGGACAATTCTAGTGGAACTAACGGAGATGCCTTTCCAAATGATGCAACGCAATGGGAAGATTCTGATGAGGATGGATATGGAGATAACGCGGGGGGAAATTACGCAGATGATTGCCCATCTATATTTGGAACTTCTAATCAAAATAATTATTACGGTTGCTTAGATAATGATGGAGATGGATTTGCAGATACTGTTGATGATTTCCCTTATGAAAGTACACAATGGATAGATACTGATGGAGACGGATATGGAGATAATTCAAATGGTGCTAAGCCAGATAGTTGCCCTAATGTTGCTGGTAATTCATCAAAGAATTTCAAATGGGGTTGCACAGATAGTGATGGTGACGGTTATGCAGATATTGATGATGCATTGCAAAATTTAGCTGGGCAATGGGAAGATGCTGATGCTGACGGTTACGGAGATGATCCAAATGGCCCACAATTTGATTCTTGTAAATATGAACCAGGCACATCATGGATTGACAGATATGGATGTAAAGATTCAGATAATGATGGTTATTCTGATTTAAATGATCATTTTCCAAATGATGTTTTAAGACATCTAGATGTGGACAATGATGGTTTTGATGATTTAAGTGAAGATGCATGTGATGACATATTTGGAACCTCTTCAATAGATCGTAAAGGTTGCATAGATACTGATGGAGACGGATATAGTGACCCTGATATATTCTATACTGTTGCTGATGGAGCAGATGCATACCCTACAGAACCTACTCAATGGAATGATACTGATGGAGACGGATATGGAGATAATTCTGCACCTGCCATTCTTCCGGATGATTGCCCCAACACCGCAGGCAATTCTTCTTTCATCCTTTTAGGCTGCATAGATATTGATGGTGATGGATATCCAAATTCAAATGATTCATTACCTCAAAATCCTACTCAATGGGCAGATTCTGATGGAGATGGATATGGAGATAATCCATTAGGAACTGAATATGACGAATGTACAGATTCTTTTGGGAATTCTTCTATGATTATTTTCGGATGTTTAGATACTGATAGAGACGGTAGTCCTGATTCAATAGATCCTCTCCCCGAAGATTCTAGCCAATGGGTTGATTCTGATGGCGATGGATATGGAGATAATCCTGGTGGAACGGATCCTGATTATTGCCCCGATATATTTGGAACTTCTTCGTTAGGTTCAGAATCTGGTTGTCTAGATTCAGATGGAGACGGCTATTCTGATAATCTAGACGCATTTCCAAATGTTTATTCGCAATGGGAAGATTCTGATGGCGATGGATATGGAGATAATAATTCATTAGATGCCACATGGATAGATTATTGGCCTCAAGATGATTCAAAGAATACTCCTACATCTTCTATTGTATGCACTACTGAATTAGCACAAATTGTTGTAGATCCATCTGGGATAATAAATGGTAAATGTACAGTTACTAATTCCATGAATAAAGCGATTCGAATAATAATTAATTTAGATTTAAATCCAGGTTTAGAGTCCTCACAAAAAACATGGTACTTAGAATTACAAGCTGCTGGGTCCTTAGATGCAACAAAAGAAATTGAGTTTGACATAATTATAGGGGCAGCTGGAGAATGGAATGCAACATTTGAAATTCTTGCAATCGGTTCAAATGAATTAATTATTTCTGAAATTATTACATTTGCTGGTTATGTATCTGAAAATGAAATACCAAAAGAATCCGTAGAGGAACTAAGTTCTTTGGAATCAATAGTTGAAATGTTAGGACCTGTAGGTCCGCATGCCACACCAATGAGTTTGTTTGTAATTTCTGCAATCTTTATATTATTACAATCTGGTAAAATATGGAACTCAAGAAGAAAACAAAGAAAAGTAAAAGAAGAATTCATAAAAAATAGAATTAGAGAAAGAACAAGACCACCATTACCTAATAACTCAAGAAACAATAATTCTCAAATTAAATCAAACCACAATAGATCAGATGTGATGAGAAGATTAACCAATAATAGTACTCAGCAACGTATTGAAAATAATAATGATTATTTGCTAGATGATTTAATCTGATAACCGAATCGGCTAAGAGGGGGACTCCCTAGCGAGAATATATCGCGGATATGGTGAAGTGGTTATCACCTGAGGTTTCCAACCTCATGTCGTGGGTTCGATTCCCGCTATCCGCATCTTAAACTCATTTTGCGTATATTTTGATATGCAATTGAAAACGAATATTCTTCATCAAAGTCAATTATTTGATTTTTTAAATTGAATTTGGAACCCTCATATTCGATGACTTTCTTAAACTTCGAATTATTATCTAATATCTTAATTTTTGTTGGAGAAATACTCATGCCAAGCCTCAAAGCCTTCAAAATAGATTCTTTTACTGTCCAAATCATATTAATTTTCTTATTTCCGTGAATTTTGTATAACTTCTTCAGTTCTATTAACTCACTATCTGATGATAAAAAATCAAATAAATTCACAGACCTTATTTGATTATATTTTTCAACATCAACACCAACAATATAGTTTGATTCACATATTGCTACTACTACAAAATTACCTGATGTCGAGATACTAAAATTCGGTAAAGATATTCTGCGATACATTCTATCTATCCAATTAAAATAGGGTGCACGATTCTCATCTCTTAAAATTTCTACAAAACTAGAATTAATTGATGGGAAAAATCGTAAAAGCATTTGATGTAATAAATATCTGCCTGCGGCATGTTCTTCAGCACGCTTTGCTGTCTTAAATTTACTAATTTCTTCTATATTTACAAATTCAAGGTTACTAATATCAGGGATATTGTCAAAATTATTTGTGGTCCTTATTTTTAATGCATTGATGTGAATATCGGCCTCATTAAGAACATTTAATTCTATTATTTCTCCAATTGGTTTCCACATATATTAGCGCTCCATTTCAAAACGCATTGACTCTTCTAAAGGTGCTAATGCTTTGAGTTTTATTCCTTCAATAATCATTACAACTGACTTGTTCTTATTATCTTCAATAATTACAGCATCATGAATACTAACTCCTTCTGAAATTTGTCTACAAACTGTCCTAATCAATAAGTTTGCATTACTTTCGGGCTGACGTAATAATGTTGATGATGAAATACCAATAGGAAGTGCCTGCATATCTGAATTTTCCATTGTGACCATTCCTGCGTTTTGAAATGCAGATTCTATCAGCATAGGATATGATTCTAATTTTACATCTATGTTTTCTGTTTCTAATTTAAATTGTTTATTATTTGGTAATTGATGTCTTTGTAAAATAATTCCATCCGCACCTAAATCTCCTTCAATTTCTACCCCACTAATAATTCCACCATGAGATTGGAATCTTGGCCCATGGAAAAATCTTGAATAAATAAAATTAGAACTAAATTGGAGTTCCCCTGGATCTGGCAACCCTATCTCTGATTTTTTACTTGATTGATATGTTTTTGAAAGGCACACTGTTGCTAAATGGTGTTGTTTAGGTTGTCCAAACACGGCTCCTTCTGAATTAATTAAATCTGATTCCATAATACATTTCACATTATTTCCTTCTCTTTTTGCAATTACTCTGACTTTTTGTTCTGGCCTTATTAATTTCACAGGCAAACCAAAACTAACCTCATTAAACCCTGAAACAAAACTTTTTGGTATCAATAATCTGGAACATTGTGCAAACAATTCCAAAGCCATTACACCTGGAAGGTACGGTACTCCATCAATAGAATGATCTTCTAAAAACGGATAGGTGTCTATATCAAATGTTGTTTCAACCGTAAGGCTTTGACCTTCTTCAAAACTTGAAATGAAATCTATCAGAGAAATCTTTCCTTGATCCTCAATTATTGCAGTTATTTCTGCGGGAATTAATAGTGGAGGTTCTCTTTTAACGCCCAATTCATCTAATATTCCAAGTTCCCCTGCAATAACTACTCTTCTTTTTCCATTACGTAAAAATTCATCTACAAACAATTGTACTCCTCTTTCAAGTCCTACTGTTTGTATTCCCGCTTGCTCAAAAACCTTCTCTATTGAACCTTTAGTAGCCATACCGACTTCTCTCCATCCAGTCCATGCTATTGCAATACCTCTTGTATTACCAATTGCGTTTAATCTAGACATCTCTGCATCAAGTATACAATTAGCTGCAGAATAATCTGTTTGACCAGCATTACCAAATCTTCCTGCAATACTCGTAAAGCAACATGCAATTCGAAGATCTTTCGTACCACTATCTTCTGCTGCTTTGAAAAGATTTATCCATCCATTTGTTTTTATAGATACAACTTTTTCAAATATTTCAGTATCTTTATCTCCAATTAACTTTGAATCTTCGATTCCTGCTCCGTGAATGATTCCTGTAATTGCTCCGATGTCCTTACCAATTAAACTTCCAATTTTTGACAAGGACTTAGATTCATTAACATCACAACTAAAGTACCTTGCATAATTACCTGTAGATTCTATTGCATTTATAGTGAGATTTATGTCTATTGAACGTGCATATGGTTTCCAAGCATTTTCCCATTCAACCATATTTACTGTTCCTTTTTCCTTAATTAATTGTTCTCGTAATTCTAATTTCCTTTGTTGTATCATCTCATCATCATCATTAACCCATTCTGATGTTTCAGAAATTAATTCTGTTCTACCCAACAATACGAATGTAGAACTTGAATTTCTAGATGAAGATGCCAATGCGATACAAGAAGCTGCTGTAACTCCTGAGCCTCCTCCTGAAACAATTAATACGTCATTAGATAATTCTGTTCGCTTATCAATTAATGCTTCATCGAACAATACTAATTTCCATCTTCTCAAATCTCTATCTAAACCAATCTCAACTAATTCTTGTTTACAAAGAGATTCTCTTACGATGTGCTTTGCTAATTCCTGAGTATTTGACATTAAATCAGGATGCACATCTAATGCAGTACAAATTAGGTTCTCTCGCTCTTTAGAATATGATTTAATAAGTCCATGTGCCCCAGCTGCTACAGAATTAAAATGTGAACCTCTATTTCCATGTCTTCCATCCATAGCACTAACGCTAACTACAATTCCAGAATCTAAATTTGCAAAGTCGGAATCTAATTCTTGTAATAAATTGAATAAGGAAATAGTAGAAATTATAGTTTGTTTCTCACTATTTTTAGAACTCCAATCTAATCCTGCTAAGTCTAATGGTGCTAAATGAATTAATCCACCCAAATTTCCTATTGAATTTACATGTGTTGCAACCTCCAACAGATGCCCATCTAACTTAGGATTAGCTCGAATAAGCGTTGTCCCATTATTATCCTCTAATGAATAATTTTTAGCAGATGAATCTAAACTAAGTAAAATTACTTTTGCTCCTTTAGATTTTAATTCCTCGGCAACATATTCTCCCAAATTCCAATCTTCATCTGTAATTAAAATTGTTTTTCCATTAATATCGAGAACATCATCTGTCAATGATTCTGCTTCTTCAACTTCAACTTGCCATCTTCGAACTTGACTATCATCACTATTCTTTTCTTGAGGCATGGATGTTGTTTCGAGTGAGATTTCAGGCACATTCTCTTTTTCTGGGATTACTTCTGGAACACTTTCGGATACATCTGACATTCTAGAAATATATCCTGCAATGTGATTTAAAGTAGGATGTTCTGATAAAACAAATGATTCATCTAAAGGAATTTCAAATTTACTTCTAAGATCCCCCATCATTTCTGCTTGTTTAACCGAATCAACACCTAACTCTGCTTCTAAATCCTGATCAAAACCAATGAAATCTTCAGGATACCCAGTATGTTCAACTACAACATTCAAAACTGCATTTTTAATTTCATCATTAACTTCTAAATCTTCTGAAATAATTGGATTATTAACCTGTAAAATTCTTTCTTCCGAAACTTCTTTTTCAATTTCCACTTCATTCGTGACGATGTTCTCTTCGATTTCCATTCCAGCAATATATGCCATCATATGATTTAATGTAGGATATTCTGACAATACAAATTCATCATCAATTGGCAATTCAAAATATGACCTTAAATCTGCCATTATTTCTGCTTGTTTGACAGAATCAACTCCTAATTCTCCCTCTAAATCTTGATCAAACTCAATGAAGTCTGCTGGATAACCAGTATGTTCAACTACTGTTTCTAGGACCTTCTTACTAATTTCTTCGTCTACAATTATTTTTGGGGATGATTTTTCTTTTAATTCTTTAACTTCACTTATTTCTTTCAATGGTGCTTGTTTTTCGGAAACCTTTGTTATGCTAATCTCTTCATGTGTTTTAGAAATTAGTTCTGCTTCTGCATCAAATTCAGGTATTTCCCATACCTCTCCCTGAATCCCTCCAATGATATTCTCATCAGGGTTCCTCCACCCAACTAATTTTCTTTCAAATATTCTTAACTCAATATTATCTCCCGTAATATTCTCAATCCATGATTTTACTGATTTTTGTTTAATACGATTAGTTGTTCTTGCGATTCTTTTGAATAAAGTCAATGCCATTTGGCTTCCAAAACCTGCAGCATGGCGTAAAGCATATTCGATATCGTATTCTCCTCCTTCTGATAATCTAAGGTTTCCTAATTCTGGATCTGGTTCTTTAAAATTGGCAATTGGTGGCAATCTTCCTGTAGCTAGACCGTAAATTATTACCGCATCTTCTATTCCAGTTCCCATTGGGTGTCCAGTAAATCCCTTTGTGTTTGTAATTACTATATTTTCTGCTGAATTACCAAATGCTTTCCTTAATGCATTAATTTCTGCTGCAGCTGAACCTCCTCTTGGAGGTGTTGCAGGTTCATGTGACATGAATGTAGTCTTTGGTGCAATTTCTGCCCTATTAAAATTCCAAATATTTTCCATATTAGTAATAAATTTATCAAATGAGTAAGATACATGCTCAACATCCAATCTAGTTGGATGGAAAGCAGAATTACCAATATGTGAACCTAATAATTCACAATAAGGTGTGACTCCACGCTCCCTTGAGGAACTTTCTTTTTCAATTACGAAAGCGGCTGCACCCATCCCTAATAACATTCCATTTCTTCTAACATCAAAAGGAAGGCTTACTTCTTCTACAACATTTCCTATTGAATGGGCTCCTGCTCCTGCAAATCCTGCTCCAATCCACTCTAGTAACACATCACTAGTGGTATTATCTGCACTAACAATAATTACTCTTGAAGCTCTACCTGTCGTAATCCAATCTTCTGCTATTGAAAACGCTGCAGGTGTTGATGCACATGCATTATTTATTGCTGTATTTGGCCCCTTTGCACCAATCCATTGAGCAAATTGACTATGCCCCATTGACAATATTTGTAACAAAAACCTTCTGTCGAAAGTACCATTTTCATCTGCACCATTATTTGCAGCATGTTTCAATAACTCCTCGTATCCTGGGAAAACAGATGCAAAAATAACTCCAGTTCCTTCTTGCTCTGAATCAGGTAATTTCCACCCACGTACAAGCCTCTTGCCATTACTACTAACTTGTTCATTTGCAACCAAAGGTATTCCTGCATCCCTTAATGCTTCAAGTCCAGAGGCAAATGCTAATTTCGTAGTTATATCCATAGCAGATGTAATTTTTGAATCTATCCCATATTGTTCTGCAAGGTCAAAATAACCTCCTATTCCAGCTAACTGAGGTATCATATCAAATGTTTCACAAGGCACTAATTCTGAATTTCCACTACTATCTTTTACAATTCTAACTAAATTTTTATCCAATAATCTTTGTTTATATTCTTCAGGTAATTCTGAAATAAAGTTCTCTCCTGAAATTATTCTTTCAAAGGTATCTGATTCAAAAACCTGATCTAAACCTGGTAAACCTAAACTTATTCCACTAACTGAAAATGCGTCTGTTTTTCTTCCATCCTCTACTGAAAATTGTCCAACAATCCTCTCTTTGCTTTCTAATTTTAATTTTTTAATTTTAACAGCAGAGGCAGGTAGTTCCTCAATACTTTCAACTAATTCTGAAATAGATTTTGCATCAAATAATGACTGTTTACATTTTGCTTGTCCTGAGATTTTTTCCTTTAATTCACTAATTGACTCATTAGTCATTTTCAGGCCATCCACTAAACTAACATTCCCCTTACATACAGAACTAGGATATCCACAATATTCTGAACAAATACTAGCAACCCAGTCTTCTATTGGCATCTGTGTGATTACTTCTTGTGAATTAATATTCTCAGTTTTAGTGACATTTAATGGTGCTGAAATTACCACTGCAGGTTTCTCTATCTTCCTTGATGCTTCAATTGGTCCTGAACTAAATGCTATAGTATGTAATTCATCATTAAGTTGGGGCAATATAATATTTTGACCTAGGATGGCTAATTGCCCAAGTGAACAAAGAAATGACCTAATCCCTCCTTGTTTAGGGTGATTTGTCATTATTGAATTATGTTCATTTTCTTCCAATATTTGTCCACAAAACATTGTTAATGCTCTTTTTGGACCAACCTCAACAAAAATCTTTGCACCATCATCATACATATTTTCAATTTGTCTTGTCCATTCTACAGGAGAAGACATCTGAGGTGCTAATTGAGGAAGTATTGTTTCTTTAATTGAAAATCCTTCTTCACAATTTGAGGGGTAATATTCTCCATCATAATTTGAAGTAATTGGTATCTCTGGTAAATTTATTTCCAAGTTTTCTAAAAATCTTTTCAGTGGTTCATTCGCAGGTGCAACAATACGAGTATGGAAAGCATGACTTGTAGGAAGTAAAACACAATTTATTCCTAATTCTTCAAACTTCTCAATTGCACTATTAACTCCCTCGGTTTCTCCTGCTATTACTGTCATTAATGGTGAATTTTTATTCGCAGGAATTACGTAGCCTTCTAAATCATATAAGATATCTTCAATTTTATCATATGGGGCAGTAATACTTGCCATTAACCCTTTATCTGGAACATCGACACTACCCATCTCTGTTCCTCTTGCTGCTGCTGCCCTCAATGCATCATGAAATTGTAAAATTCCTGAAACCATTAATGCAGCGTATTCACCAAGGCTATGTCCTGCAACCATATCTGGGACTTGCCCATGTTGCTCAAGCAATCTATGTAATGCTAAATCTGCAGTTAACATTGCTGGTTGAGTATATTCTGTTTGTTTTAATTTTAATTCAGCAGCTATTCTCTCTTCCTTACTTAAATTAGAACTCAACACAAATTCCGATAATTTTTGACCATCTAAAATTTCCATCATTGTTTTATCTGCTTCATCCCAAGTGTCTCCAATTATTCCATATCTTAAGGATAGGTCGTAAGTCATTCCAACATATTGTGATCCTTGGCCAGGGAATAAATGTGCTATTTTATCCTCTTCGGAAATTTCCTCAGATGTAATAAAAACATCTTGACTTCCAAGGAAGCCCCATTTATTTTCATCATCAATATTTTCAAAAACTAAATCTAACTTTTTGAAAATTCCTTCCCAATCTGTTGCAACTATGGCAACTCTCAAATCTTTGCATTCAAAGTTTTCAGACAATGAAGTTAATTTTTCTGACAATCTGACTCCATCTGGAGAATTATCAAAATTTGATTCGATAGCAGAAAGTTCAGATTTGATTTTTTCGATTTTATGTTTTATCTCCTTAACATCTGGAGCGTTGATTAACAAAACACCTCCTTCTATTTCTTTAAGTTGATTCCATGTTAATGATGGTTCAATTTTTTCAAGATTAATGTCTCCAATTGCCATATTATTTTGCGGAATTAACTCTCCCGTATATGCTAACCACCGTTGACTCCATTCATTGGAAATATCTCTATGATGTGCCTCATCATAAGATTCTAAAGCAATATGGAAATTTGTACCTCCGAAACCAAATGCTGAAATTCCTGCTCTAAGTGGTGTTTCAGAATTAGAATTCCACTTCATAGATTCCATTGGTACAAAGAACGGGTTTTTATCCCAATCAACTGTTTCATTTGGTGTTTTAAATCCAGCACTAGGTGGTATTATTTTTTTTGATAATGCTAATGTTGCTTTGAGAACTCCTGCAATTCCCGCTGCTGCTTTTAAATGTCCTATTTGGCTTTTTATAGACCCTACAGCAACGTTTTCCCCAGAAGGTAACCCTTCAAAAATATCATTCAAAGTTCCAAGTTCTGTTGCGTCACCTACTCTTGTTGAGGTGCCATGTGCCTCAATTAACCCTACTGTATCTATTGAATATCCTGCTTGACTATAAGCTCTGTTTACTGCTTGTGCTTGTCCTCTTTTACTAGGTGCAGTAATTCCTTTCCCCCTTCCATCTGAGCTTGCACCAATTCCCCTAATTACAGAATGAATCTCATCTCCATCTGCTATAGCATCAACTAACCTTTTCAATACAATTGCGCCAGCTCCTTCACCCATTACAAATCCATTTGCACGAGAATCAAAAGGTGTAGAGTGTGTTGCAGACAAAGCACCAATTGCACTAAATTTAGCATAAGTTGCAGGATCCATTGTTCTGTCACTTGCACCTGCTATTGCCATGTCTACCTGTCTTAATTGCAATAACCTACAAGCATCAAGAATTGCAGCCATAGATGATGCACAAGCAGCATCAGTTGTGTAATTAGGACCTTGTAAATCCAATAAATTTGCGACCCTGCCTGCAACTACATTTGCTAATTCTCCAGGCATTGTATCTTCATCAATTTTTGGAAGACCTTTTGTTATCTCTTCCATAAATGTCTCTTCATCTTGTAATCCCGATTCTTTTGCAAGTCTTAATGTTCTACCAGCCCAAACTCTTTGGTTTGATAAATTTCGGTTTTCACCTCCTAATGCATTAGCAAAAATAACACTTGTTTTACCTCTAGGTGGTTCAACTTTCCCCTCTCCTAAATATCCTGCATTCTCTAAGGCAGATGCTGATACTGATACTGCCCATTGCTGACAAATATCTATTTGTGGCAAGGTTCCAGGGGGTTGTCGCCACCTTTTCCAATCAAATTCATATCCTTCTACAAAAGCACCTATTTTTGAATATGTTTTATTCAAAGTTTTTTCTTCATTAAAAAAATCATTCACTTCCCATCTATCTTCTGGGATTTCTTTGAAGGATACATGTTTTGATTGAATGTTTTTCCATAATTCATCAACATTAGGTGAATCTGGCAATATACAAGACATACCAATAATCGCAATTGGCTCAAATGGACCTTGTGATTCATCATCTTCTGATTTTTTCTCCATTCACTTATCACCCATAATTGAACCAGGGACCATTGTTGAAGAATAACCTGCATCAACATGAATGCATTGTCCCGTTACGCCTGAAGATAAATTTGATGCCAACCATACAGTACATCCAGCAACGTCATCTTGATTGACATTTCTTCTTAAGGGAGAATTTTCTTCCACATGATCAAGTATCTTATCAAAACCAGGAATCCCTCCTGCTGCGATTGTCTTTATTGGACCACTTGAGATTGCATTTAATCGATGCCCTTCAGGGCCTAATTGGCATGCTAATTCTCTTGTCCAACTTTCTAAAGCCGCTTTTGCAATAGACATAACTCCATAATTGGGAACATACCTTGTTGAAGCCGCATATGTAAGGGTAATAGTTGATGAATTATTATTCAAATAAGGCATTGCATGCCTCATAATCCGTTGTAATGAATTTGCTGAAATTGTTATTGCTGTATTTATTGCATCATCATCTACAAACAAGATATGTCTATCAAAACATTCTCTAGGTGCAAATCCTATTGCGTGTACCATTATGTCAACTTTTAGATTAGGATTCTCCTTACTAAATTCTGTAAAAAATTCAGCAGTAGTTATATCGCTACCTACGTCAAGAGGATAAAACCCCGAGATTTCAGGAAGTTTATCTTTTAATTGAAAAATTCTAGACATGAATCTTTTCTGGTATCCCAAATATAACTTACATCCTGCTTGTGCTAATCTCTGGCAAATTGCCCAAGCGATGGAATCCTCAGAGGCTACTCCAAATACCAATGCCACTTTTCCTTCAAGACCTAGAATAAGTACACCCAATTACATGTATCGTAAAAACAAGTGTATGACCATTACTCATAACCAGCCACTTAGGAAGCGAGTTCTATACCTAATTATTTTCTCCGTAAATCGCATTTGGTAAATCTTGATGCATTGTAAAAAAAAGTTCTTCATCGAGTCCATTTTCTTCTGCCAATGTAGCTAATTGCTGAGTTCTTTTGGGGACTGTTTTAGGCCCTAAAACGGCACCTGGCCTCCTTGGATCATCCATATAATCAGTCTCTAACATAAATCCATGATGAGTTAATTTACAAGTTTCTAGTAAGGTATTAATTCCATCTTTACCGAGATTAACACTAGGAGTGATTTTTCCAACCATCGATTTTGAAACATCTGCTGGTGCAAAATGTCTTACCAAATAGAATGGATCTAGGCCTACTCGTGTTGCCATCTCTTCTAAATCAGTAAATGTTTGATTTCCATTTTCCTCCATGTGTAATTGCAAAGGTACTTTTTCATTCCTGGCTAATTTCATTGTCTCTTCAAGTAATTTATTAGATAAATCAAACACTTCTTTGGGCGCATCCCAATGAGGTCTACCGACCTCACCAATAGCAACTGCCTTACCTTCATGAATAAATTCGAGAGCTGTGTCTATGCTATCATTATAATTTTCAATAGCTCGTTGTGCTCCTTTCTCTCCATGCTCACTAAACCAAGATTCAAATTGATGAGCAAATGCAGCAGGATGTGGACCTAAGACCACTCTTACATCTATGTCAATATTTTCCCTAACTTGTTCCGCCATTAAAATTGTATCAAGGTAAGCTTCCTTATGCTCATTAATTGTTACAGGAGGACATTGGAAATTTGGACAGTGGACTAATACTAATCCTGTGCCTCCAGCATTTCTAAAATCATTAGCCGCAGATAAAAAAAGGCCTTTTCTATTAAGGTGGAAGTGATTATCAATAATTGGGCCTGTCCATTTACCATTAATTAGGGACATAAATCAATCAGCCTCAGAATCAGAATCAGATTCCATCATTATTTTTTCTTCTATTAGCCTTTCTTGCCAATATACTGCAGCCATTGCAACTAAATTTGCATGTGTCGCATTTTCTACAATTACTTTCCCATTACTCCAAACATACAAAGTGATATTGTGTCTTGTATCATTAACCTTTACGCAATCTAAACGTTCATCTTTTTCAACATCTTTTCCTAACTTTTTCATCAATCTAGGCATGTTTAATTGATTGGCGAATTTAAATGATGCTATGATCCCTCCTAGTTCTGCTTTAAGACCGTCATCGGATCTTCCTAATTGCAATAAAAATTCTTTTGCAGCATGCCTAGCTACCTCCATCCGATTTGTACCATGAATTACAATTCTACCTTCTTTGTCAACAATAATTGTTGCCCTAGGAGTGGCTAGTGTATGCACAGCATAATCATCTTGACGTATTGCCCCTAATTTACTAACAGCCACATCTAATTCTACTGGTTCAGGTGGAACAAATCTAATCAATTGATTCTCGACTCTAACTGTAGGGGGTTCGCTCATCACTCTTCCTCATTCAATTCGGAAACGCTCTCAGTACATAACGGCATTTCTACTAATGGCATGTTTTCTAACGCATTAACCAAAGATGTCCTTTGGGCTAATGAGCATACAAGCAACAAACGAGGTTCTTCGATCCCTGAATTTCTCATTTCAGCTAATGCCCCCCTAATCCTCGAAGCAAATCGTTTATCTCGTTTTTTTCTTAATTCCAAACTAATTGAATTTTCAATTCCAAGCCACCATGCACTAGTGATTGCAGACGCAACGGATAATTCTGAAGACTCATTCGGAACCTGCATTGTCATTTTCAACATTTTCGCTAAGTTTTTACTAAATTTCCTACCTGACCATAAATTTGATAGTAATTTTAACGGCTTTGTAATCTCTATAGCGTGCATCTCTAACCAATCACTCCAATCCTCGTCAGACAAAGGTGGTTCAATAAAAAAAACTGGTTTATTACCCCTAATCGCATATTTGTGTAATCTTCTTGGTTCTGGATCTGGAAATTTGCATGTTTGTATTTCTTCAAGAATAGATAAAGCGCCTAACATTTT
>PAAW01000043.1 GCA_002699515.1 Methanobacteriota archaeon | reverse complement strand
TTATTAATACTGGAAATCCAATTTTATTAGCAGCGGCTCTTACTTCATCTGATGTTTTACCTGTTAACCCATATGGCATTTTCAAACCATTTTCTTTTGAAAAGTTTTCAAATCTTTCTCTATCACTAGCTTCATCAATTGCATCAATACTTGTTCCTAGTAAATTTAAGTTTAATCCGAATTTTTCTAAAATATCCATTCTTTTTTGCAAAGGTAATGCCAAATTTATTGCAGTTTGCCCTCCAAACTGTAGGAGTATGCCATGTGCTCTTTCTCTAAGTAATATTTCTATAACATATTCAATGCTTAATGGTTCAAAATAAAGTCTATTTGATGTATCAAAATCAGTAGATACAGTTTCTGGATTATTATTGATTATAATTGCTTCATCACCATGATCTCTAATCGATTTAACTGCATGAACACATCCATAATCAAATTCTATACCTTGTCCAATCCTTATTGGTCCACTCCCAATAACGACATGTCTTTTTGGAGAATCAGATTTGAATTTAATTAAATCAATTCCGCTTTCTTTATTGATTGTTCCTTCTTCGTATGTTGAATAATAGTAGGGTGTTGTAGCAGCAAATTCTGCTGCGCATGAATCAACCATACGGTATTTTGGATGGATGCCTAATTTGTGCCTTTGAGTCATTACGGCAATTTCAGATTGGCTTTCTCGTAAAAACTTCCATCCTTTAGTTGGGAAATTTGCTAACGCATCTGCTATGTATGCATCACTAAATCCATATCTTTTCCAAACTTTTAGAGATTCTTCTTCGATCTCATCAGGTGAATTACCTGAATTAACAATTTCATTTTCTATGTCTATTATTTCTTCAATTCTGTATAAGAACCATTTAGTAATGCTTGTATGGTCATGAATCTTATCTACACTCCAACCTCTTCTAAATGCTTCTAAAATTGCAGACAATCTCCTATCTGTTGCAACTTCTAGCCAGTTAGTAAGTACTTCTTCACTTAATTTTTCTTTTGCACGAAGAATCATATCTTCTCCTTCTGATTCATCCGCTTTAGTAAGAGGTCTAGGATGAGGGTTTCCCGTTTCTAAACTTCCCCAGGCTTTTAGGAATGCTTCTTGAAATGATCTTCCTATTGCCATCACTTCTCCTGTTGATTTCATAGAAGTACCTAATGTTCTATTTGCAGTTCTGAATTTATCAAATGGCCAACGAGGGATTTTTACTACACAATAATCTAGTGTCGGCTCAAAAGCAGCAGTAGTGCCATGACCTGTAATTGGATTAGGCAATTCATCTAATGAGTACCCTATTGCAATTTTAGCAGCTATTCTGGCTATAGGGTATCCTGTTGCTTTACTTGCTAATGCAGATGATCTACTGACTCTTGGATTTACTTCGATTACTCTAATGTCGCCATTTTTTTGATTTACAGCAAATTGAACATTACATCCTCCGCATATGTTTAATTTTCTAATTAATTTAAGGGAACAATCTCGAAGATATTGATGATCTTTATCTGATAATGATTGAACAGGAGCTACAACGATACTTTCCCCCGTATGTACTCCCATTGGATCTAGGTTCTCCATAGTACAGACAATGATACAATTATCATTTGCATCTCTTACAACCTCATATTCATGTTCTTGCCAACCTAGTATTGATTCTTCAATTAGGACTTGGTTAATTCTACTATTTCTTATTCCTAGTGATGAAACTTCAACTAATTCTCCTATGTTATTAACAGTTCCACCTCCAAGGCCACCTAATGTGAATGCAGGTCTTACTAATAATGGCCAAGTGCCTAATTTTTCAGCTGCTATGATTACTTCATCAATAGAATTACAAGCAATTGCTTTAGGCACTGGTAAATCTATAGACTCACAAATGTCTTTGAATAAGGCCCTATCTTCTGCTTTTTCAATAGCGTCTAAATCAGAACCTATCAATTCCACATCATATTTGTCAAGAGTGCCGTCATTTGCTAATTCTGTAGCAATGTTTAATGCAGTTTGCCCACCCATTCCAGCAAGTAAAGCATCAGGTTTTTCTATTTCAATTATCTTTTTAACGACCTCTGGAAGTAATGGCTCAATATATACGACATCAGCCATCTCAGGGTCATTTTGAATAGTGGCAGGGTTTGAATTTACTAGTATCACTTCAAAACCATCTTCTCTTAATGCTCTGCATGCTTGAGATCCACTAAAATCAAATTCTGCAGCCTGGCCGATCCTTATAGGTCCACTTCCAAGTAGAAGAATCCTGTGTATGTCGTTCCTCCTTGGCATTATAGACAACTCCTGACTAATTCTTCAAATTCATCAAATAATTTTGATGCATCATTAGGTCCTGGGCAAGCTTCAGGGTGATATTGTACACTAAATGCTGGTTTTCCAATGACTTCTAAACCCTCAACAGTATTATCGTTTGCATTAATGTGCGATACTTTGACTTTAGACCCTATTAAGTTCTCTTCTTTTCCAGAACTTACTCCTGATGGATGTTCTGCTAACCTTCCTTTAAGAGGATCAGCAACAGCAAAACCGTGATTTTGTGAGGTAATACTAACTTTTCCTGTTTTTAAGTTAATTACTGGCTGATTAGCGCCTCTGTGTCCATAAAGCATCTTATATGTTTCAAGGCCCGCAGCAAGCCCTAGTAGTTGGTGTCCTAAGCAAATACCCATTGTTGGTATGCCGGATTTTATTCCAGCTGCTAATGTTTTCCTCGCGGAAGTAGCACTTTCCTTCTGTGCAGGGTCACCAGGGCCATTTGAGCAAAATAATGCTGCGATTTTCCATTTTGAAACCAAATCATCAAATTTTATATTTGGAGGACACCATAAAACCTCAAATCTTTTTGTTAATTCCCTTATTATGTTGTATTTTATGCCGCAATCTAGAACCCCAAGCCTAGGGAGTAAAGTTCCATTTTTATCCTTTGCACCCTCATTTACGAGAGTCGGTATTGAAATAGAAACAGTTCTAATTAAGTCATTTGCGGATGGATCTTCAATTGTATCAAGTATGTTTCTTAATTCATCTTCTTCATCAAGAGGTCCCATGACACATAATAATGTTCCATATTCTCTTACTTTTTTTGTAATTGCTCTTGTATCAACTTTCTTTAATCCTGGAATTTCGTGGATTCTTAATAATTCATCAACATTGCCTATGGAATCTCTATGGTCTGGATGAACAATCACTTCTCTGCAAATTAGTGCTCTAGGCCAAACAGATGAGCTTTCTGAAGATGAGGGGTGTATGCCATAATTCCCAATTAGTGGATATGTAAAAGTTAGAACTTGCCCCGCAAAAGAAGGATCAGTAAGACTTTCTTGATAACCAGTCATTCCTGTAGTAAATACTAATTCACCTTGTGCAATTCCTTTTGCTCCGAATAATTCTCCTTCAAACCTACTTCCATCTGCCAGAAGCAATACTCCTTTTCCCTCTGCTCCTTTTGGTAATATAGAACTTTTATTTTTAGCTAAAACTAGTTTATCAGACGCATCTGCGAAACTAATTGGGTTCTTTACTCCCAATTGTCCTAAGCCCGGATTAAATCCGCCTCCGCTCCTCTTAGACGCCGACATCAGTCAATGTCGTCGAATAGACTCAATAAGGATTGAGGATAAAATCAATATTTTTTTTGCTATTCTTCTTCTATATTTAATCTATTTTTTTGAAAAAAACCATGGTCAATTACATTTTTTCCTTCTAACTCTGGAATTATTTCTAATTTTGGATTTGAGAATTCTTGGTCTACTGAATTTCCTTCATGTATTGCATCTAGAAGTAGTGCTAGTGCTGCAACTTCACTATGTGGTTGATTGCCCACAGATACATTGTAGTCTGCGGTTCTATATATTGAAGCAGGGACTTTGGCACCTCCTACTACTATGGTTAATGGCTTATCTTTGGGTACCTCTTTGACAATTTTCCTATAGTCTTCACCATACATTGTCAGGTGTATTATCGTTCCATTTACTCCCGATTCTTCATTTGATTTGAATTTCCTGAGCCAATTCATTGGAGATTCTATGTGATTTGTATTGAATTCCCCTCCGAATGTTTTTGTTACTTGGTTAATTGTTTCAAACATTTTATGATCTTTATCTCCAGAAACCAAGAATTCATTAGCTCCTAATGCTCTTGATACAAGGCCAAGATGTGTGTTTATTCTAGGGTCCCTACCTACTCTATATCCAATTCTAAGGACCGTAATAGGAAATGGACGTTTAGACACGAATTCACCTTTTGAATTATTCTAGAGTTTGAGTTTCATTAATTTCAATATTTCCAGTGTTAGAAGTTTCTTTCGTAATGCTTGCCTCATGCATTTCTAAAAATCTTTTTACCCAAGATAATAGGAATGCTTCCATTAGCATTTTAGAACCTACGTATACTCCAGTTCCAATTATTGCTAGTCTACAGCAAAGCCATAATATCGTGCTCATGTCAGCATCAGTTTGGTTGAAAAGAAGCATCCCTAATGGCTCAATTATGAAATATACGGAGATTAATAATAAGAAACCTGCAATAGTTCCTGGCCCTGGTCTACCTAATTCTCTACTCATCATGTTAAGTACAGAACCAGCAAAAACTAACAAGGGGAGTATCGCAGAAATAATTTCATAGTCAAGTTGTAATATTAATTCAGGTTCATTGAATGTAGTAGATTTAAATTTTATGAAAACAAGCCACCAAAATAGAAGTAAGCCCCCTATGATTGTACCAGATAAAACTGCTCTTTTATGGATCATTTCATCAATAGTATGGCTATCTTTGACATCCATTCTTTCAAGAATTGCATCTGCTAATTGCCATGGATCAATTCCTCCAGATTCATTTGAAACACCATTTTCTACAATTATATCATTGGTAGAAATCAACGGCGCCTCCTCATCCATTATACACTGGCAGTTTTGCTAACTGATAAAGACTCGCAAGCATAGCGGGGTAACATGGCGAGTTCTAGCCCTTCTGAGCATCAGCGGCCAACATTGCCAGAACTTGCTAAATTCATACGCAAAGATTTAATGAACAAGCCTAGGATTATGGGGATAGTTAATGTAACTCCTGATTCTTTCCATAAAGAATCTCGAAAGGGACGAGAATCTGCAATAACTACGGCGTTAGAAATGTGGGCTTCTGGTGCTTTATGGGTAGATATTGGAGGGGAATCAACTAGGCCAGGTTCAGAGGAAGTATCCTTGGAAGAAGAATTAGATAGAGTAATACCTGTAATTAAAGAACTAAAAAAGATTAATCCGAATGGATTAATTTCCATTGATACAAAAAAAGTTGAAGTAGCCAAACAAGCAATTTTAGCGGGTGCATTAATGGTTAACGACGTTTCGGGTTTAAGAAATAGAGATATGTTTGAATTAGTACTTTCTGAGAGGATACCTGTTTGCATAATGCATATGCAAAATAATCCCAAAAATATGCAAGCATCTCCTTACTATGATGATTGCTTAGATGAAGTTTGCGAATTATTATTTTCAAAAGCAGATGATCTGATAAGTAATGGTTATCCGAAAGAGCTAATCATACTTGATCCTGGAATTGGTTTTGGGAAGTTATTAACTCATAATTTAGAATTGCTAAGAGGAATAGAAAAAATGCGAAGAGGTCAATTTAGTATCTTGCACGGAGCAAGTAGAAAGTCAATTATTGGTGAATTGACAAATAATAAATCTATTGAAAAAAGATTGCCTGGAACATTAGCAGTTTCAGCATTTAGTCAACTGAAGGGTGTTGACATTATTAGAGTACATGATGTTGAAGAACACGTTGATTTAACTAGTGTTTTAAGCGCAATAATGAATGAATAGGTGATATTATGGAAAAAGATAGTAATTTGGTAATCTCTATAGAAGAGAGTATACTGTTGGTTGGGACTGCGCATATAAGTAAGGATTCAGTTGACTTAGTTAGGAGTGAAATAGAGAGATGGGATCCAGATATTGTTGCTGTTGAATTATGCCAAAGCAGATTTAAAGCACTTTCTGAGAATAGGCGTTTAGATAAAGAAAGTTTACTAAAGGTAATCAAAGAAGGAAAGGCTCCACTAATACTTATGCAGAGTTTACTTGCCTCTGAGCAAAGAAAACTTGGCCTTAGTGAAGATATGCAACCTGGTGCAGAATTAATAGAAGCAATTTCTATCGCCAAACAAAATAAAAAAGAGATTGCCTTAATTGATCGAGACATACAAGTGACATTAAGAAGAGCTTGGAAAAAAATGAAATTTCGTGAAAAATTTAGATTACTTTTATCATTAGTTGGAGAGGATGAGGGCGATGAAGAATTTGATGTAAATCAAATCCTAGAAAATAAAGATTTAATGACTATGATGATGGAGGAATTAAAGCAAGTAGCACCAGGAGCAGGGTCAGTACTAGTTGATGAAAGAGATGAATTCCTTGCACATCATATACGTCAAAAAAGTACCTCTGGAAAAGTACTCGCAGTAATAGGAGCAGGCCATCTAGAAGGTGTGAAGAAGCATTTATCATCAATAAAAAAATCTAATTCAGAGAGGGTTAGTTTATTATCTCATGTCCCTCAAAAGAAAATTTATCAAAAAATCGTTCCTTGGATAATACCAATGGTATTATTTGGGTTTATTGTCAAATCAGCATTGGAACGAGACTTTGCTGAATTTGCAGAAATACTGACTATTTGGGCATTATCTAATTCGATATGTGCAGCGTTAGCAGTAATCTTAGCAAGAGGGCATATATTTTCAGTAATTACTGCTGCTTTGGCATCCCCCATAACTTCTTTGAATCCATTTCTTGCAGCAGGTTGGTTTGCGGGTTATGTTCAAATGAAAATGGATGAACCAACTACAGAGGATTTAACCAATTTTTTGAAATTAGAAGATTGGAAATCTTATTGGAATAACTCTGCTGGAAAAGTATTGCTTGTAACTGCTTTAGGTAATTTGGGAAGTATGTCTGGAGCATGGGTTGCGGCATCAATGATTGGAATATTTGGGGCATTGTAATTACTAATGATTTTACTTAAACTCATATGCTTGACTTGAGTCGCCTTGTCATGGACGAAAATGATGTTGTAATTATTGGAGGGGCAAGAACACCTTTTTGTGAATGGCTAGGTGGAAAAAGAGGAGATGGAGAATCTGGAGGAAGGCTATCCTCACTTTCTGCAGAAGAACTTGGAACAATTGCAATCAAAGGTGCCTTAGAAAAGACGGGAACAAGTCCAGAAATCGTTGATCATGTAATTATGGGTCATGCACTTCAAACATCAGGGCAAGCAATATTTGGAGCGAGGCATGCAGGATTAAATGCAGGAATTCCACAAGAAGTACCTATGTTGACATTAAATCGTTTATGTGGCAGTGGAGCACAATCAGTTGTTTCAGGCTCGCAGATGATAATGCTTGGAGAAGCTGAAGTAGTTGTAGCAGGAGGTATGGAAAATTTGAGTCAGGCGCCTCATGTATTAAGAAATTCAAGAGATCAGTATAAATTAGGCAGGCCTCCTAAAGCAGGCACAGAAATTGAGAAAGACATGGAAGATTACCTTTTTACAAATTTAATTGACGGAACTTGTAATATGTTTATGGCACAAACAAGTGATGAATTATGTAAAAGAGTAGGAGTTACTAGGGAAGAAGCGGATGAATTTGCTGTTTTAAGTCATAGTAGGACTGAAAATAGTGTAGATAATAATTTATTTTCTGATGAGATAGTACCTGTAGAAACTACTGCAGGATTAATCAATTCTTCACATGAAGATCACTTTGTAAGAGGGACCACTAAAGAATCATTATCCGAGTTAAGAACACATTTTGGTCCAGATTCATTAGTTACTGCTGGAAATGCCTCAGGAGTAGTTGATGGAGCAGCCGCATTAGTATTAAAATCTGGAAAAAGAGCAAAATCAGATGGTGACGTGCCACTTGCAAGAATTGTGTCTTGGGGAATTGTAGGTTTAGAACCAGCGATTATGGCTTACGGGCCTGTACCAAGCAGTAAGAAGGCATTGGAAAAAGCAGGTCTTTCAGTTAATGATATAGACAGGTGGGAAATAAATGAAGCATTTTCTGGTCAGGCTGTAGCTTGTATTAAAGAACTTGAAATTGATGTAGAAAAAGTAAATGTGAATGGTGGAGCAATTGGTTTAGGACATCCACTTGCAGCTACTGGAACAAGATTGATATTGACATTATCATATGAATTAAAAAGATGTGGTGGAAGATATGGAATAGCAACTGCATGTATTGGTGGCGGACAAGGTATTGCAGTAATTATTGAAAGAATCTAAGGTGGTTATCATTGACAAGTAAAGTAGATGAAGTCGTAGATAAGTACTTGCTTACTTCCGCTCCTTTGAAAAAATGGTTATCCCTAATTTTTGGATGTATCTTTACATTATTTTCAATTATTGGTGTTTTTATCCCTGGTTGGCCAACTGTGTCATGGGCTGTTCCAGCTGCTTTTTTGTTTTCTATCTCTAGTGAAAAATTATTTCGTTGGTCCCTTACAAACAAATATTTTGGTTCTGCCATTTTAGAATATTATTACACAGGTAAAACAATACCAAAACATGCTAAATTAGGAATCTGTCTTTTAATCTTGTTAATGGTGGTAATTTCTGCGATTTCAACATTTCATTTAGGTGATCCTGGATATGGTTCAATTACAATAATACTTGTTGGTCTAATTGGAATCTTTTATGTTAGTTTTATTGTAAAATCAAGAGAGTCTCTGAATACAAAATCATCCAAAGCAAAATTAGCAATTTATTCTATCTTATATGTGATTATGTTATTGATCCCCATTCTTTATTCTGGATTAGGATTTGTTATAGCTACTCAATCAGGTTTGGAATTATCTCAAACATGTGGAGTGTTTGAAGAAAATACACCTAGTGATTGGGATATGGATGATGAAGATTGGTATCTTAATTATGCTAATGGTGAAGAGAGA
>PAAW01000042.1 GCA_002699515.1 Methanobacteriota archaeon | reverse complement strand
TAAAATTAAAAATGAGAAAATAGAGGAAATTATAGAAGTTTTTAATGATGCAGAATTAAATGCATCCTTTTTTCAAGACATAAGATCAAAAATTTGGTTAAAACTAGCAATAAATGCTGCTGTAAACCCTTTAGCTTCTATCTGCGGTGTGAAGAATGGTGCTTTACTTGAACCTGCATTATTTGAATCTGCATGTTCTGCAATGTTTGAAGTATTAAATGTAGCAAGAGAATTAGGTATTGAAATCCCAGATAACTTTGAAATGATTGAAGTTTTATCAAATATTCTAAACTCAACTAGTGAAAATAAATGTAGTATGTTACAAGACATTATTAATGGGAAAACAACAGAAATTGATTCTATTTGTGGAGAAGTAATAAGAAAAGCGGAGGTTCATGGCATTCAAACTCCAATTAATTCCATATTAATGGCCATAGTTTCAGGCATTACTAACTAAGATTATCTTCATTGTAATGTAGCCCGAGGTTTTCTTTCCTCTTTAGTGCTGATTCAATAATAATTTTAGAAATTTGAACCATATTTCTCAATTCAATCAAAGGCCTTGTAGGTATACTTGATTCCCAGGCCAATTCTACTTCATTTTCAATTAGGTTTACTCTTCTTAAAGCTCTATTAAGTCTTCTATTTGAACGTACTACTCCTACATCCCTAGACATTGTCATTTTAAGAGATTTTAAATCATCAACTAATGAATAATGATCTACTAAAGACTCTAAACCATCTGCTCTCCAATCAGGTAAAACGTTAGAATCATCAAAAGGTACTATTATGTTATTTGTTAAATTTAATGATGCTCTAGAAGAGTAAACTACTGCTTCAAGTAGACTATTAGATGCTAGTCTATTTGCACCATGCATCCCTGTACAAGCAACCTCTCCTATTGCATAAAGCCCACTAATTATATTTTCAGTGGCTGAGTTCACCACTTGCCCAATTTTATTTACAGAGATTCCCCCTACAAAATAATGGGCGGCTGGCACCACAGGAATAGGGTCAATTCCTAATTTAATCCCATGTTTTAATAAAAAATTGTTTATTGTGGGAAACCTTGTTTGCAACTCTTGTTTATCTAAATGTTCTGTAATTAACAAAACATAATCATCTCCTGAGATATTTAATTCGTGATCTATAGCTCTAGCAACAATATCCCTTGTAGCCAATGAACCTAATTTAGAATATTTTTTTGTGAATGAAAAATCTTCAGGTTTTACCATGGTATTTGAAGTGTTTTTTCCATGTGCTTTTTCCCATGATTTATAATTGGATTTTGTCATTAAAACTCCACCAAAGCCTCTTACGGCTTCACTTATCAAAAACGTCTGATTACTATCTAATGCTGCTGAAGTAGGGTGAAATTGTACAAATTCCATATCACTTAATTTTGCACCTGCTCTAAATGCCATTGCCATTCCATCTGCAGTAGCAACACTTGGATTAGTTGTACGTGAAAATAATTGTCCACCTCCTCCTGTCGCTAAAATTACTGCATCTGATGCAAATGTTTCTACAATTCCTTTATCGATATTAAAAACCCATAATCCTAATATTTCTTTTTCAACAGAATTTCTATCGCGTAATATTAAATCTAAAGCTAAATGATTTGAGAGTAATTCAATATTTGGATGTTTTGTTGCTTTTGAAAGCAGTGCTGTTTCAATTTCCTTACCAGTGGAATCCTTAGCATGTAAAATTATATTTTGCGAATGCCCTCCTTCTTTAATATAATCAAAATTACCTTTTAAATCTGTTTGAAAATTAACACCTGCATTAATTAAATCTCTAATTCTATCTCCTGCCTCATCAACTACATCTCGAACAATATCTTCATCACAATAGCCATCTCCTGCTTCTAATGTATCCCGGATATGTGTCTCTTTTCCACTAAGGTTAGTTTTATCCAATATCCCTGCTATTCCTCCTTGTGCGTAATTTGTACTTGATTCTTCTAAACTTTGTTTTGTAATTACGCAGACATCCCATCCTGCATTTGCACAAGTTAAAGCAGCAAATAATCCCGCGATTCCGCTACCTGCAAGCACAACTCTAGGCATGTTTACATTAAGGGGGGCTGAGTTCTACAAATTGAACGTTTTCTTAATGAGTACCTAAGATTCTTCCGATATTGCTATTTGTAAACTGTGTTCTCTCGGTCTATGCGGAGGGCACTTTCACTCGCTTTTGTCTTGCTGGGGGCTTCCATTCTTGCTATTTCTATTTACAATGTTCAAGTAGGTATGGTAAAAGATATTTATTCTGAAAATACACCTAGATACAAATTAGATATTCCTGCATTCCTTACCAGTGAAGAATGTTCTGATGAAGCTGTTTCTGCGGGATTTGCTAAAGGAAACCCAGTAGATTGTGCTCGTTCGGTTGGTGTTTGGGAAACTCCAGATTTCCTAGGAATTGGAGTCGGTATTGGTTTACTATTAATTTCACGTAAATTTAAAAGCGGAGTGAAAAGAACTATCAGAAGTGGTTCTGCAGAAAGAAGGCTCAAAAGAAAGAGAAGAAATGCAAGAATAAAATTCGGATTAGGATTAGGATTGCTCTCTTTTGGTTTTGCAGATTTAAATGGGCTTACCACTCCCAATGGATCATTAGATTGGTCTGCCTTAATTGGATACCCCGTACCTGCAATCTCTATGGATCTCAGTCTCATAACATATGGTTCGTTTTTCATTTACAAATCAATGAGGTTTCTTTCGAGAACAAGCGAGGCTGCTGACATGTTTTCTCAAGCGAGAAGAAAAAGCGGAGGTGCTGATAACTCATTCTTTGAAAGTGGTAGTAGAAGTAAATTCAAAGGTGGTTTAGAATCTCTCGGAAAATCAAATGCAACTGTTTCTGATTTATACGGACAATTAGGTTTGGGAGAATATGAAGATGATTTTGAAAGAAATTTATATGACGATTATGGCACTGGTGGGATGGTAACTGGTAGAACTTGCCATCTTTGTAATGGTCAAGGTTGTGCAAGATGCAATCAAACAGGAATGCTAGATTAAGTTGGCTCAATATTTTTGGCCTCAAAAAGGCAACAAGTGGGCTTGATTTAGGGCATTGTTTATAGTCGGCAAATTTACCTCAAGCCATTAATGTGTTTGTTGAATTAGAAGTAACAACACATTAGGATGGGAAAATATGTATCTAAAACGCCTCGAAATGGAGAACTTTAAATCGTTCAAAGGCGAAGTGGTAGTGCCTTATGAAAGAGGATTTACTGCAATTACTGGACCTAATGGTTCTGGAAAAAGTAATTGTGGAGACGCTATACAATTCGTACTTGGATATAAATCGGCAAAAGACGTACGTGCAAGCAATGTACTAGACCTACTATTCAATGGTGGGAAAAATAACAAACCTGCAAAATATTGCAAAGTAACATTAGTATTTGATAATCCAGAAGATCCCGATGGATCTAGAAGATTAAAAATTGATGCTGATGAAGTTCACTTTACTAGGGCAGTAAGAAAAACTAGATCAGGCAGTGCATCATCAAATTACTACCTAAATGGAGAGTCAAGCAGTCAAAGACAATTTAAGTTACTACTTTCAAGTGCAAATGCTAGAGCAGATGGATATAATATCGTACTACAAGGCATGGTTACAGAATTAGCAACTATGACTGGTTCAAATAGAAGAAAAGTGTTAGAAGAGGTCGCTGGCGTTACCTCTTACGATGATGAAATACGAAAAGCTGAAAGACAAAGAAAAAGAGTTGAAGAATACCTTGAAAGAATTGAATTATTAGAGGAAGAACTGAAAGTAAGACTTAAAGATTTGAAATCAGAAAGAACTCAGGCACTAAAATACAAGGAATTAAAAACCGAATTGGACAATGCAAGAATTCTATTACATCAATCAAAATATTGCAGCGCTAAAGCTGAAATAGAATATGTTGCTCAAGAACAAACAAACTGTATTAATGAATCTAAAGAAGCATCAAAGAAATCTCAAGATGGCGAAAAACAATTAATGGAAATAGAGGAAAAGGTAATCGCAATTGAAAAACAAATTAGAGAATTATTAGGTGATGAAAGCAGTTCACTTATGGATAAATTAAATCAATTAAGATTGGATATCGATAGAAGAAGTGATAAAATCTCTGAATCAGAACAGGTTATCGATGAAAATATTGAAAACTTGGATCATTATAATGAAGATTTAAATGATGCTGTGAAAAGTCTTGATGATCATTTGACAAAACAAAATAATGCAGAAAATGCATTAAAAGAAGCAAAAAATGCATTTGAAAAGGCAGAGAATGACGAAAATAAGGCTAAAAATGCATTGATGGCAGGAGATAAAGAAACAAATTCACTTACGAGAGAATTGAGTAAAGCAAATCAAGAAGTTAGTGATACTGCTGCAAATCTTACTAAAGTTCAACTAGAATTTGATAGGATAAATCAAACTCATGAAATTTCACTAAAACATTTATCTTCGCTAGAAGATGAAGAAGATGAAGCAAGATTATCAAGAGACGACCTAGTAATGCAAGGAGAAGAATTGAAAACTGAGGATTCTGGAGAAGACAGAGGATCACTTGCAAACGATTTGACTCAAAGGCAAAGAGAAGAGGCGAAACTCAAAGAAGAAAACGATGCGATAAATGGGAAGTTAATCTCATTTGAAAGAGATCTTGCCAAAGCACGTGCAGAAATGGAGAATAAAAGCGGCATAAGAGGAGGCATGGCCATGGCAGTCTCTGCAATTCTTAATGAAAGGGACGATGGAAAGATAAAAGGCGTCCTTGGAACATTAAGCCAATTAGCAAAACCAAAGGATTCAGCACATGAAAGTGCATTAGCTACAGCAATAGGTGCTGGAATGCAAAGCATAATTGTAGAAGATGACGATGTTGCTGCAAGATGTATCGCTTGGCTTAGAGAAAATAAAGCCGGAAGAGCAACATTCTTACCATTAAATAAATTACAAGTTAGAAGGCCAAGTGGAAAAGCATTAATGCTTACCAAAGAAGAAAATATTGAAGGTTTTGCTTGGGAATTATTAGATTATGACCCAAGAATTGAATTGGCAATAAAATATGTATTAAAAGACACTCTTCTTGTAACAAACCTTTCAACTGCCAGAAAACATATGGGAGGAGTAAGAATGGTCACATTAAAGGGTGATTTAACTGAACCAGGAGGTGCAATGGTTGGAGGAAATCTACGTAGAAACAGAGTATTATTTGGTGGCCAAATAGCAGGTAGTGGAGAAGTTCAAAGATTAGAATCAGAAATCAATAGATTACAATTACTCTCTGACACTGTTCAATCTGCATTAGTTGAATCAAGAAAACAACAACAAATAGTTCATCAAAAAATAAACAATCTTACAACAAACGATGGGATGGCAAAAATAAAACAATGGAAGATTGAATTAAAAGCTGCTGAAGAAAAGCTGCAAAAAATCAATACTGCCATCTCGTCAGCAAAAAATTCATTGATAGCGAACGAAAAAGAAAGAGAATCTATAGAAAGTAAGTTAGCAATCGCTAATCAAGCATGTGTTAATGCTGAAGAAAGTAGGCAAAACGCAAATTTAGAATTACAAAAAGCAAGCCCTGAACATTTACAACAAACATTGAGAGATGTTCAGCAACTAAGAGTTAATGCTCAAGCCATACAGGCAAAAGCAGAAGCACAATTAGCAGGTGGAGAAGAACATACAAGTATTCTAAAGAATAGAGTAGAAGAATTAAATTCAAAAATAGATTCACTCAAGAAAGATTCTAAAAAGAAGAAAGAAGATATTATTCAATGGAAGAAAGAACAAAAGTCACTCAAAGAAGAATTAAAGGAACTTGAAGACAAATATTCTACAATTACTGAAGAAAATAAAGAGCTTGAAGATTCAAGAGTGAAACTTGTTGAAGAAAGAGGTAGTTTAAGAACAACAGTAAACCAATTAATCCAGCAATCTGAATCTGCAAGAAGAAGAGCATCTGAACATACAATAACACTGGAAAGTAAACGAGAATTTTTAAATTCACTTGTTGAAGAAATGGAAAATGAAGGAGTAAAACCTCCAGAGCCAGGAATTAACGTACCAACTGTTGCTCAGGCTGAAAACAAGATCAGGGGAATTGAACGTAGATTAGAATTCATAGGCAATGTAAACATGCTTTCCATAGAGCAATATGATAAAACTGAGAACAGGCTTGATGAATTGAAAACAGATAATAAATTATGTCAATCTAGACGTAAATCATTAATTGAGATTTCTGAAAAACTAGAAAAGCAACGTAAAAAACGTTTATTGACTGTTTTCAAAGAAGTTAATAAAAATTTCAAAAACGTATATCGTTTACTTTCAGATGGCGGAAGAGGAGAATTAAAATTAGAAAATATAGATAATCCCTTCAAAGGAGGATTAGAAATGTGGTGTCAACCAAAAGGAAAGAGTTCAAGGGCGAAATTAAATGGGCTTTCGGGTGGAGAAAAATCCATGGCAGCATTATCACTTATTTTTGCCATACAAGACCATGACCCATCTCCTTTCTATTATTTCGATGAAGTTGATCAAAACCTAGATGCATTCAATGCTGAAAGAATTGCTAGACTTTGCAGAGCAAGAGCAAATAGTGCACAATTTTTAATGGTTACTTTGAGGAAAGTAAGTTTAGAATTAGCAGACCACCACATCGGAATCACTCACGCAGGTGACGGATGTAGTAGAAGAATTGCTGATTTCAATAGGGAAAGAGCAATTGAACTTGGTGAAAAAGAAGAAGAACACCGTGAAAAAGCAGTAAAAGAAGCAGCTAAAAAAGCAGAAAAGCTTGCTCACTTGCCTACTGAAGATGATATGCCTCAAGTACCAGATCCGTTGTCTGCACCAAAGAGTCTTGGAGGTTTAGATATTGAGATTGATGGAGAGATTCCTTTAGAAAAAGATGTTTCTATATCCTCACTTTCTGAAAGAGCTAGTGAATCAAAAGAAGATATTGAAGAACTTCAAGAACTAAGAGATGCAATAAAAGAAGTTGAAAAAGAAGAATCGGAAGAAATCACCACAGAAGCCTTAGAAAATAGAGAGGATTCCTGATTGGAGGTTAAAGAATGCAATCTAGACTTGATTCATACTTTATTAGAGAAGACATCATTAACAATTTGTTAGAAAATAGAGAAGAAACTAGAGAAGAAGCCGTTGATTATGCTGATAGACTAGTTACAATTGCTGAAATGGAGAATGCTGAATACTCTTCATTGGAAGATCCATTTGATCGTTCAGTAGCATTAGTATTTGAATTAGTAAAAGATGCTGACTTAGACCCATGGGACATAGATTTAACTGCATTCGTATCATTATTCAGTGAAAGAATAAAGAAAAATTCTGACAATATTGATTTACCATCATGTGGAAGATTACTAAGATTAGCATGGGCAGTTCTTAGAGGACAAGTAGAAGATTTACTCGAAAGACAAAATAATGCTGATTTGGAAGGTGATTTAGAAGATGAATATTTTATTGATGAAGGATGGATGACAGACTTTAGTGATGATGAATTTAATTTTACAAATAATGTCATTTCTGGAGAAATAGAAGCAGATCTAAACGGTTTATTTGAAGAACGTGTACGTAGAGAAGAAGGAAGACCTGTGACTTTAGGAGATTTATTAGGTGCATTAAGAGGAGCATGTGATGATGCAGAAATAACCAAGATTAGGGAAGAAAATAGAATCAAATACAAATTAGAAGTTGAACAAGCATTAGGCAATGTTGGAGCAAGAATGCATGATGAAAACTTAGAAGGAGATATTGAATTAAGTTGGAACCTAATGAAAGAAATGAACGAAAAAGGTGAAATAGATCTACAAACCCTATCAAATGGAATAGCTGATGAACTTAAAAAAGACTTAGATAAAGACATTGATGTTTCGGCAGAAGCTAAAGTTACTGGCCTTGTTTCAATGTTATTCCTAACACATAGAGGATTTACCGATATTAAGCAGGATAGTGTTCCAAATGGTAAAATTACTATCAAAGATTTGTGGCCTAAAATAGATAATTGGAATTCAATAAAAAATAAAGTTTCAGGGAAACTAGAAGATGAAAAAAATGACTATGATTCAAACAACCTCATGAATAGAGCAAATAAAAATAAAAATGAAATTGAATTAAATAAAGAGGTGAATGAGATTGGTCAATGAACTTCAAACATTAATTGAAGCAACACTTTTTGGAGCGGGTAAATCAATGAGTGTCGAACAATTATCTCATGGATTAAAACAAGACTCAGAAATAGTAAGTGATGCTTTACATGGCCTTCAATCATCATTAAAGCGAAGAAAAGGAGGAGCACTACAAATTGTAGAAATTTCAGGAAAATGGGCATTAGAAGTTAAACCTGCAATAGCTGATAAATTACCTAAAGAAGCAAAAACAGATATTTCTCCAAGATTACTTAAGGCAGCGGCACTAATTGCATACCATCAACCGATGGAACAATCCAGTTTAGTAAAATTACTTGGTGAAAAAGCATATGGTTATGTTAAAGAATTATCTGATTCTGGATTAATTGATAGAAGAAGATCAGGAAATACAAGAAGGTTAACTACAACCAGAAGGTTCTCAGAGGTATTTGGATGTCCACACACAAGTCATAAAAAAGTAAGAAAATGGTTTAGAGATCGTTCTGAACAATTAGGAATGACAGAAAGTGAATTAATGCCCATTTCAATAGAAGATGAAATAGATTCTGATTCAAATATAGAAAATATTAGTGATGAATAATATCACTAAAGATGTTATATTACTTTCTTTATGGCTATTCGGAACAGATGAGTTTTATCAAGTCAATTTTTTACGGAATTAAACAATATTTTTTTGTTTCTCTTGCCATAGGTATTGCATTTTTTATAGAGATTCAACGTAATGATTTGAAAGGAAACATATCAGAAACATTGTCTTATATAGAGCATTCTATAGATATTTTAACGTTAGCATTCCCATTTTTTTGTTATTATATAGGATCTAAACAATCTAATCTAATTAAGCGAAAAACAGATTCTGGCTTTGCCGCGGCTATAAGTGCTTCAATTGGTTTTATGCTATTATTATACATGAATTGGGGAATTGTATTAGGAAGTTTATGGGTTGCTGATTATACACATGTACTTGAGTGGAATGAATTTACATGGAGAATTATTCCTTCATTATTAGCAGGATTATTTTCTGCAATAGTAAATAATTCAAATCAAAATAAACAAATTGATTCAAAAAAATCGAATGAATCTGAAAAAGATTCTCCTACACCCTGGGTATATTCAGTAGGAGTTGTTGACGAACATGGTTTTGAATGGACTAAACACAATAACAAGCAGTGGTATCGTACAGCAAATAGTGGAGATGAATGGAAAGAGTACTCTTGAAATTAATTATTACTACGATGTTTTGCTAAACAATCTTCTATTAACTTAGCAGTAATTCTTTCTCCAGTAGAATGAGCCAAACTAACTACTGCATCAACTTCAGAATCATTTGCACCTGCGGTTACTGCCATATTCCTTGCATGCAATTTCATGTGTCCTGCTTGGATACCAACCGTTGCTAATGCCCTTAATGCACCTAAATTTTGAGCTAGTCCTGCTGCAGCCATGACTTTTGCAAGGTCATTTGCCGAGTTAATCCCCAACAACGCTACATTAGTTTGTGCTGCAGGATGCACTCTAACTGCCCCACCAACTAATCCAACAGCCATAGGTAATTCTATTGAACCAACTAAATCCCCATCTTCATTTTTTTCCCAATGAGTCATTGAAGTATATTCTTTATTATATGCTGCATAGCTATGTGCTCCTGATTCTATTGCTCGCCAATCTTGGCCACAAGCAAGTGCTATTGGTGAGATTGCATTCATTATTCCTTTATTATGGGTTGTAGCCCTGAAAGGGTCTGCTGCTGCGAAATGGTATGCTTGAATCACGCCATCTATTACTTCTTCTCCACGATCAGCATCATTGCCCTTTTCAGACATTTCCTCACGTGTAAATGTAGCACTAACTCTAGCTAATCTATGTACTGCAAGATTAGAAATAATCCTTAAGATAACAATACCACCACTAATTGATTCTACTTTATTTGCTATCGTTTCAGCCATTGTATTTACTGCATTAGCGCCCATTGCGTCCCTACAATCTACTAAAAGATGTAAAATTAACATTTCACCAGATTCAGTTTGAATAATTCTCGCTTCAATATCTCTACACCCTCCTCCAAATTTAACTAATATTGGATCTACCTGATTACATAAATCTATTAAATGCTCTTTTTCGGATAAAATTGCTGCTTTAGATTGATTTATATCTGGACAATTAACAATTTGTATTTGCCCAATCATCACTGGATCGTCATTTTCAGATACAAATCCTCCTTTTGTCTGGCATCTTTTTGCCATATTACTAGCCGCAGCTACAACTGAAGGCTCTTCTAAAACAAAAGGTATCAAGTAATGTTCATCGTCTATAATAAAATTTGTAGCAACTCCAATAGGCAATGAATATGTTCCTACAACATTTTCTATCATTTTATCTGCTGCTGATTCTGATAATTCACCTGTTTTAGACCAAGCAGAAATCTGTTCTTCATTTAAATTTGCTATTTCACCTAATAATGCTCTCCTCTCAGATACACTTAATTTGTAAAATCCTTGAAGCCTACTGTTGTTTACTGCCATGTTGTTCATGACATGCTAATCACGATATACCTAAATCATTCCGCTTTTTATTAAATCATTAACGCAAATTAACGCGTTAATCAAGCGTTAATCAAGCGTTAATCGAGTGTTAATTAGACATTTTCGGACCCAATAAAAAAAATTTGAAATTCGGGAACATCTTCCGGGTAATGCTATTTTAGGTGTTAATGATGCGTTAACCATGCGTTATTAACGCAACCTTGTTAAACCCCACATAACTCTCTGAACTTATGGTAGATACAATTTCAGTTCCATTTGATTTACCAAACATGAGAATTAACCCCTTTAACATAAAACCACTAACAACAAACGATAAACAATTACTAGTTGGAAGAAAAGAACTGATTTCCAACATCATTGGATGGTGTAAACATAGATCCTCTAGAATGATACTATTAGTAGGCAATAGAGGGACTGGAAGGACTTCTTTACTGAATTTACTAGGTGGAGAAGCATATAAGCACTTCCAATTCAATATCTTTCCCACAAAAGAACCTATGAAACGCCTTTTAGAAGAATTATACATCACTATTGTTAATGATTTTGAAGTCCCTAGAATGTCTAACCAATTACAAGATAATTTGATTAAAGCATTACCTGAAACTGGACGTTTACCGATATTAAGCTTTGATTATCCCAATATCTCTGGAAGTGAAATTGCAGATGTATTTAAACAAATTACTCAAATCATAAGATCATTAGATGCAGTCTCAATAATGGCCCTCACTCCCTCTCAATTAGCAACATGGCCACAAGAATTAATTGATGAGTTTGATGAAGAAATAAGAATAAATTCATTCAATAGAACTGAAATTCATGACATGATCGCAAAAAGAGTCGAATCTGCAAGTAGAAATTACTGGAAACCACCCTCAAGTCTAGTTGAAGAAATTGAAGAAAGGTCATCAGGCCATCCCTCGGAATCAATTAAATTAATGAGAAAAATAATTCATGGAATTAAAAACAATGATTTGGAGAATAATCAATTAAAAGACATGTTTTCAAATATTAAATCAAAACTTGAAGAAGATAACCAGGATGATGAAAGTGAATCTTATGAAATTCAAGAGGAAAATGAAATTCAAGAGGAAAATGAAATTCAAGAGGAAAATGAAGATTACATAGAGGATTACCCTCAGGAAGATGAAGAATATGAACCAATTAGTACTGAATCAGACGAGATTTATGATAATTATGAGCAAGAAGTAAATGACAACCAAATAGAACATGAAAAGACAATACCTGAAAATATCCAAGCACCTTTGCCTGCAGGTGGTTTTGGAAAATTAGGTGGTAGAACCAGAAATACAAATGAATCAATGAGAAAAGATGGTTTCGCTGTGTTTCCATCTGATTTTGAAGCTATGAACAAAATTCAAAGTAAAAGTCCAACAAAAAATAATTTACAAGACAATGAAGAAGTTACATTATGGGTGAATAATGAAATTATTCCAACCACTCAATTTAATCAAGTACTTAGTAAAGAAAAACAAGTCAATAATGATCAAATTGAAATAAATAAAACAATAGAACAATCAAGTTCATTTGAAGGTGCCCTAAGAGAGATGCAAAAACAAAATAATAAAATTATTTCTCCTGAATCGTCATTTGAATTAAACATTGAAAGATTAAGGAACCTAGATGAAAATGAAATAAAAGTGATTAAATTAAGTTCAAAAAGAGAGATTTCACCTTCAGATAGTGAAATGAGAGGAATTCTCGGAGGAATTGGAAGAACAAGAGCTTCACAAATATTTAACAGGCTCAATAAAAATGGTATTTTAAGCGTTAAAAAAGTAGGTAGGTCAAGAATGTTCTATTTATCAAATAGTGCAAAATCACAACTAGTTGCATGGGGAATATTGTGAGTTGATTATATGCAAAAATGGGGCATACTCTCAAGCCATAATTTCGATGGAGTAATAACATCTATAGAATTCAATATTTCTGGAATAGCAATTTCAAATAATAAAAAAATCCATTATTTAGATTTACAAGGGAATAGGCAATGGAGCATTCAAATGCCATTTAAGCCATACCAAATAAAATGTAATGGGAAATTATTTGGAATTTTAATGGGTAATGGTTTCATCGTAATTAATTCAGAAACAGGAGAGCAATTACATGAAGGAAGATCGACACAAGGTGGTTTTTCACAGATAATTAATCGGCCAGGTGGCGGATGGGTATTATCCGATAGGCATGAACAATTACACCTTTTCAATGAACAAGGATATGGGATTAAAAGATTATTTTCTGGGAAAATACGTAAATTAATTGGTTGGATTGATAGAGAACACTTGTTAGTTCATGATGGAGATGGCACATTAAGATGTGTGAGATTAATGGCACAAACAACCCAACGTCAAATAGAAGAAAAAGTTTGGTCTTGGGCATCAAAGTTAGAAAATGGTGAATTATTAATGCAATCATTAGAAGGTGAAATTTGGAAAGGAAAACCAAATACAAATGGATGGGATGAACTTAATCAAGTAACTGACAAATGCCTAGAACCGCTAATTTCAGTATATTCTCATGAAGGTTGGTGGATTATGAACATGGAAAGTAAAGTTTTCAATCTCAAAACAAATCAGGAATTTGAAAATTTAGGGCATTTAATTGCCAGTAATTCAAAAGATTTTCTTGCTGTAGCAAATAACAAAGGATTGTTAAGAATTATTGGCTCTCCTGAATTAATTAAAGAAAAAAATGATGAAATTAGTTTTGAACATGAAAAAATAAAATATTCATTGAATTCTGAAAATAGGCAAAATACATTTAGGTTAGCTAAAAATGCTGAAGCAATAAATGATTATGATAATGCTAAAAAACTATACGAATCTTTAGGAATAGAAAATATAAAACTAGGATCGGAAGGTATGAAAAATGAATAAATTAGAATTAAATGAAAACCTAGTTAATCATTACATTGATTTAACTACAAAAGCATACAATAAAGCAACGCCATTAACTGAAAAAGATAGTGAAGATGAAAAAAAATTAAACTCGATGTTGGAAATGGCTTTGGACTACCTTAATGATGCTAAATATTTCCTAAGCAATGGTGATTTATTGCGTGCATATGGGGCAATAAATTATTCCCACGCTTGGATTGATGCAGGAGTTAGGATTGGCTTACTTGACGGACATGGAGATGATGTATTGTTTACACTACCCTAAGTTTAAGAAATTAATTCGATTTTTTTATTACCAACTACTTGAACAACTTTACAATTAGAATCATGTAATCTTTCCTTTAATTTTTTATCTACAGTCAAAACAGGCCAACCATTTTTTTTAGACAATAATAATAATTGATTATCTGTATGTTTTTCAATTAATTCATTATCATTAAAGTCTGAGGATTTTTTCCTCAATAAATCCAATAGTATATTTTTTGAATTATTCTTTTGAAATATATTCAATTCTTCCCATACAGGATTAATTACAATAAATTCATATTTTCCAAAAATTTCTGCAAATGCATAATCAACATTAATCTCTGCATCGATTAATGCAATCCACCCACAAGTATCAACCAAAACCTTTGGCAGGAAATCACCTCAATCAATTATACTTGCATGCCCAATCAGTCTCCATCTAGTTCCAACCCTTCTAGAAAGACTCAATCTACTACCAATATTTGCACAAATTGGTAATTTTAAATTTAAAAATACTTTTCCTTTTTGATTATTAGATACTGTACCCATCGATTTTGCTGTTGCAACTGTAACCATAAGCGGCTCTCCATGCCTTAATGGATATACTTCTGTCGATTCTCCATCAGAACCTACCATTTCATCTAATAATTTAACATCTAACTGTACTTTAGACAAAACAGGAGGCAATTTACCTTTAATTGCAACAACTTGGCCTGACAAATTATCACTTTTTGAAAATGTAGGATCTAATTTAGTAGCCATTCCACAAAGCCCCCCTGCATTCATTGAATCTAAGTCAATTCCTCCACCTTTAATACTAGATATTGTAGATTCTATTGGAATCCAAGTATCTTTGCCAGAAACTTGAGTTCTACGACCTGGTCCAATTTCTATTTCATCACCAATGTTAAATTTTCCAGAAACAATGCTTCCCCCTATTATTCCTCCTTGGATTTTGTTTGGTCTAGTTCCTGGTCGATTAACATCAAAAGATCTTGCTACATACATTAATGCATCTTCCTTTTCATCTCTTTTTGGAGTTGGTATAATTTCCTGAATAGAATTTATCAACATATCTAAATTTACATCGTGATGTGCTGAAATTGGAATTATTGGTGCTTTTTCAGCAATTGTATCTTTTAAAAATTCCTTTATTTGATTGTAATTATCTAATGCTTTCTCCCTACTTACAAGATCTATTTTATTTTGAACTACAATAATATTTTTTATTCCAGCTATTTCCAAAGCCATAAGATGCTCTCTAGTTTGTGGTTGAGGGCATTTTTCATTAGCAGCAACCATCAATAGCGCTCCATCCATTATACTAGCACCACTAATCATTATGGCCATCAATGTTTCATGCCCTGGTGCATCAACAAAGGATACTACTCTCTGTAAATCATCAACATTATCCTTTTTACCATCTGGATTCTTTCCAGAAACATAGT
>PAAW01000041.1 GCA_002699515.1 Methanobacteriota archaeon | reverse complement strand
GTTGCAAGTAGCGTTCCATCATTTGCTCCAAGTTTAATGGCTATTGGGTTAGTTGGTCTGTTTGCAGCAGCACTTGTACAAGGTTCCCGTAGTGATGAAGAAGATGAAGAAGAATTAATTGAAAATGAAGCGGCGGTAAGTCCTGTAATCGCAACAATCTTGATGGTTGCTATTACAGTAGTACTTTCTGGTGTAATTTATGTTTGGGCTAGCCAATTAGCTACAACAAGCACTAAAGTAACTCCTTTGTTGACATTTAAGACTGAAGCATCAGAAGATGGATTCTGGCAAATTACAGTAACAACTGCAGAAAATCCACTTGCATTGCAAGCGGTATATGTGCAAGTTGAGTTCTTAAATGACGACTGTGAAGCAGGATACTGTATCATCACCCAAACAATAGCTGAACCACAAACATATGGATTCACACCACAAAATAGTGAATCATTTGTTACATATATGGATATGTATGATTGTTCAGCTGGCGAAGGAACAGATGGATGTACAGCAGAGTTTAGTGCAATGGACGTACTTAGAATAAACTACGATCACCCAGTATATGGTACGATTGATACAGGTATTGTTCAACTTGCTTACCAAGCTGGTGGAGAAACCAACGTGTTAGGTGAGTGGTCTGTTGACAGTTCAACACCATCTATCAAATGATAGCTGACAGTGTTTGAGAAACAAACATGGGAATATGGGATTTCCTAGAGGTATTCCTCTAGGAAATCCGCCCCCTTTTTATAAAATTAAATTCTATGGTCGATTCTATGGCTGCTAATATTAAATGCGTCATTTTTGATTGTGATGGAGTGCTGGTTGATTCAGTATCTTCTTGGAGAACACTTCATACTCATTTTGGTACGGATAATAATAATTTGCTTGAAAAATTTATTGCTGGTGAAATTACAGATCATGAATTTATGAGATTAGATATTCAAATGTGGAAAAAAGTCCAACCTAATATACATCAAAATGATTTGTTTAGAGCGTATTCAGGAATAAAATTAATTCCAGGTACAAGAGAAGTAATTTCTGAACTAATCACAAATGGGATTTATGTTGCTATAGTTTCTGCTGGTGTAGATATATTTGTATCTACAATTGCAGGCACGTTGAAAGTAGACGATTGGATAGCTAATGGATTTAAATTTGATGATGAAGGATATTTATTAGATGAAGGAATTGTTAGAGTTAGTGGTCAAGGAAAAGGAATTATAGTCAATAAATTAATTGAAATGAAAAAATTCAAACCTGAAGAAGTACTTTGTATTGGAGATAGTGATATTGATTTGTCTATGCATGTTGAAGGAACTAATTTCATTGGATTTAATCCAAGTAGGGATAATTCTAGAGATGCATTCAAAAATGCAGGAGTTAAAATAATTGAAGAAAAAGATTTACGGAAAATCTTACCTTACGTTTTTAATTAAGCAAACGGTATACTTGCAGATGCGTGTGTTTTTAGATTTACTATTGTCAATATACAAGGTTGTGGTTGAAAACCTAACATTCTTTGATATGCAGTCTGATCTTGCCATGTACTTGAACAAACAAGAGTAGTTCCTTTGAACTCTGAACAATTATGTCCATGAACATGTCCAGTAACAAAAATATCTGGTATTTTTCCAATAATTAAATTATCTTCAGGTTCTGGTGAAAGAGGTGTTTTTTTTCCCCATGTAGGTGCAAGATGCCTTCTTCTAAGCATTTCTTTCATCGCTTCTACTGGATGTTCGTAACTAACTTCAGGCATTGAAACAAAGTCATCAATACTTTTTCCATGATAGGATAATAGGTCTACTCCATGTAATCTAAAACTACAGGGGTTCCCAACAAATGTTGTTGAATTAAAGTCAGATTGAATTTCAGGTTCCAAAGCAGGTTGAGGCTCTGCTGGCCTAACAGCATCATGATTTCCAGGTAATAGTACACATTCTACCCATTCTGGTAAAAGTTCAAGTAACTCTGCGAATCTAGAATATTGTTTGTATAAATCTTTAATTGCTAATTCTTTATCTTGATTAGGATAAATACCAACTCCATCAACAACATCTCCTGATAAAACAAGATATTTTATGGTTTTAGCCAATGGATCATTATGGAACCATTCAATCATTTTAATCCATTGTGCTTCTAAAAATGTTTTTGAACCAACATGAATATCAGATAAAAATGCAACACTAACTCCATCTTCTGAACTTTTCTTTTGGTGTCTTCTTAATGGGGGTCTATGGAATTCATCAACCCGAAAGATATCATTATTATCCATAAATGACCCCGTGATGGCAATAACATCATCTTGCATTAAACCAGTTTTAATTATTGGATTTGGGTTATCTTCTTCCTTGTAGCAAATACAATCTATTTCAGCACCTTCATCTTCAAGAACAAACATAAAGTGACCTTTTTTTGTATATTTAGGGTCATTTACCATCCCAAGAATTGTTGTTGATGATGAATAACCTGAACGACTTCTTCTTTCTTGAATTAATTTCGAAATAGTAATAGGTCTATTTGGTAAACCTTGTTGACGAATCATCGCGCTAATTCGTTGGAATCTATTATTGAAAAATGAGTTAATGTCTTCTTTTCTTCCTTCTGTAATACTATTTCCTGTAATTTCAAAAAGTACTTCTAAATTAACATCTACTTCGTTAGCATTTGTTTCGAACAATGAAATGTCATAATGTTCTAATCCATGAGGCCGAGATGCCTGTTTAATTTTAGGAGGGTTTATCGGTGCTATAGTTCTCCCGATTTGTGTTTTCTGTTCTTGTTTTCCCAAATTTATTTCTTTAGTAATTTCTTCCAAAATTTTTGGAGATAAGATGCCTGTTATCTGTTTAGATTCCAATTTTGATAGTAATAAATCTATGTCTGGATGCTCAAGCAATAGTTGTTTAACATCTCTTCCAGCTAATAATGAAGCATTCATTAAACGGGTGTAAATCTGCTTCCATTTCTGCTCCATATTAGGCGTTGACAAGTGACCCTCAATAAGCAATACTACAAAAAATGAATTTTATTCCTGTTCTTCCCAATTAATGTCTTCAATTCCTGCATTTTCATCAATGGCTTCTTCAATAAATTCAGCATCTAAATCTGTTTCAGGCTCCTCTTCCCAATTTTCAATAATTCCATCTTCCCAATTTTCTTCTTTTATGTTTTCAAGGTTATCTTGAACATTCACGCTTGTAGAATCATTATCTTCGATATTTTCATCTTCAATAATTTCTTCATCATTTTCTTCATCTTCATGGATAGATTCTTCATCTTTTTTATTTAAATGGTATTCATCCCAAATTTCAATTGCATTTCTTAATGCTAATGCAACAAAGCTTAGTTTGTTTTGCTTACGATCTCCAGAAAATAATTTTGAATCTACTCCTTCATACATTATTGAAGAAATCCCTACAAATACTTCCCCCACTTTTTTTCTTGAATCATCAGACTTTGGCCCTGCAATCCCTGTAATGGAAATCGCAATATCTGCATTCGATTTTTTCCTAGCTCCTTTTGCCATTTGAATTGCAACTTCAGCGCTTACTGCTCCATGTTCTTCTAAGGCTTTAGGTTCAACATTTAATTCAATAATTTTAGATTCATTTGAATAAGTAATCCATGATTGATTAAAACAAGAGCTAGAACCACTAATATCTGTTAAGATAGATGTGAGTAATCCTCCAGTACAAGATTCAGCAGCACTTACAGTTGCCTTACCCTTCAAAAGTCTTCTTTCTAGACGAGATGCAAGGGTGACTAAGTCATCTCCCATGATTATTACCCAATATTCATCACTTATGATGCTTTTTAGAGATGTTCAAAGTATTTAATTTTCTAATTTGATATTTATTTTAACCGACTTCTATTTGAATGAATGCATAGTGGCCAGTACATCAAGGGCCTGTGGTCTAGGGGTTTATGACGTCGCCCTTACAAGGCGAAGATCGCCAGTTCGATTCTGGCCAGGCCCACTTGATAATCCATGAGTTCATAACTAACGGTTAGAATGGGAGTATTATGGAGGAGATGGATTCATTACTCACCAGACTTTCTTTGGCAGGAGTAGAATTCAATTTGTTGATTAGAGAAGCAATGATGAATGTAGATGTAAGGTGTTTTTCAAGTAATAGTCCAGCATCATTTTTTCAAGATAGACCATTAGTATTTTTAGAAAACGAAAGAGGTGGTGTTAAGACCATTTCAGCACCACATATGATTGTAACTATGCTACACCATCTTGAATTAAATCAAGGGATGGAGGTTATGATTATTGGCGCAAAGGGAGGGTATATTTCTGCACTTGTACAGGAGATTATAGGAGATAAAGGAGGAGTTACTTTACTTGATTATGATGTAGACGTTCTTAATCATGCCCGTAAAAGTCATAAAATTAGTGGATATGGTGAAATAATCTTGCGTAGGAAATTACGTAGAGATGGAAGAAGTCCAGCAAATATCCCCTCTAAAATTAGTAGAGTTTTAGTTACAGGTTCAATAGAAAAATTACCTACATGGATAGAATCTAGAATTGATGAAGATGGTTTTGCAATATTTCCAAGGGGCGGAAGGTTAAATCAAAAATTGATTAAAAGAGAAAAACAAGATGAAAACTTTTTTGATACTGACTTAGGTAATGTTGTTTTTGGACCATTGGATATCAAAGATAGTGAACCTACTGCTCCAAGTCCTTTTGAATTGGCAGATGTATTGGAAGAAGTATCATTTATTGCTAAGGATTTAGATATGATTTCTTTGGAAGACTCATTTAAATTAGATGATTTAATTGTAGATTTAAGGTCATTACCTGACGACCTTATTCCTTATGATTCAAATGGAAATTATAAGATGCCCTTGGAAATGATGGAATTATTAGAAAAATCAAATGAATGGATGAATAGATTATGGCCCTTATTTTTAATGCTTAGTGAAGTGAATCTTCAACAACCAGGTGCATTTTATGATGAAGATGATGAAGAATTTGGAACATATGAAGATATGATTCCTTAAATGGGATTATACCCTTCCCCTCCTTGGAAGTAATGAGCAGATGCCATCTAAATCAACCGAATTAAAAAATCTAAACTCACATGATGAGGCAACTCGACGTAAAGCAGTTCGTTGGTTATTTGAAAACGATGTTAAAGAATCATTACCTTCTTTCTATTCCTTTTTATCAGATGAAGATATATGGTTTAGGGAACGTGCAAAAATGGCATTTAAAAAATGGATTACAGACGATGATTTTGAATTAATAGAGAGATTATTAGAAGAGAAATCATCAGAAAACGAATATTTTCTTTCGACATTATTATCTAATTTTTCTGCCAAATCAGAACAAATAGTAGTTGAATTGTTAAAAAGTGATAATTATTTAGTACGTTCTAATGTAAGAACTTTTCAATTAAAAAATTCACAGGAAAATGAATTGAACAAATTACTGCTTGAAGTATTAGAAGACCCAGACTATAGAGTTCGTAAAACAGGTGTTCGGTTTTTGAAAATGTTTGAACCTAATGATTTCTTAATAGATAGAATCTTTTCTGATTCTCATTCATTAGTTAGATTAACAGCCTTGGAAAATTTAAATTTGGATTCAATTAAACATAATGAATTAATCCATAAGTTGAGAAATTCAGAAGATATAAAAATAAGATTTTATGCAACAATTTTTGAGTTAAAAGAACTCATCGGAAAAAATGAAAACTTATACATTTTTGAAATTTTTCATAATAGTAAAATTTCCGAAAAAAGAATAATGATATCTGAATTAATGAAGTTTGAGTGGGACTATTTGATAAAACTCATCTCGTATCTTTTCGATCAAAAGAAATGGGAATTTTTGTCAATGATAGCAAAAAAATCCACTACAGAAGGCTCAATTAAATTACGTTATGATCTTGCAATAAATAATGAAGTGCCTATAGATTACAGAATAAAAATTATTGAAAAATTAAAAAGTAGGGTCAATAGTATGGATTTAAGTAAACTTATAGAAAATTTAGAAGAATCGAATGAGGAGAGATTAATACAAGCAGGGGAACAACTTAGGGGGCTTCAAGGATGACAAGTATAGAATCAAGTGGAATTATTTATACAGCTTCTTGTGCAGATAGCAGTAAACAATTACTTGGAGTTCAAATACAGGTAAACGGCCCCTTTGAGGGAAATCTTCTGGAATTAGCATTTCCGAGATGGGTTCCTGGATCATATTTTATCCGTGAACCAATTAGATTTATGCAAGATATTACTGCAATAGATTCTGAAGGAAATAAGATTGCAGTTGAACGATTTTCTCATAATCGAATTAGGGTTATAATTCCAAAGGGATTTGGAGATGAAAGCACGATTAGAGTTAGGTATAAATTACTCTCAACAATATTATCGGTAAGAAGTAATCATTTGGATAATTCACATTTGCATTTGATGCCTCCTTTTACATGGATGGAAGTGACTAAAGGAGTTTCAGAAGAAAGAGTAAAAGCAAATCATCATGTTGTTCTCGCCCATAATCCTTCTTGGAGTTCAGAATCACAAATGCCTATAGGTGATTTTGAAGTGCCTCCATTAACTTTAGATTTCATAGAAAACAATCTTCAAATTTCTAAATGGATGCCCATTGGGAGAGATGAATTTATGGACGGGATTATAGAATCTAATCCAAATGCTGCAATTTCTTTTGAAGTAAATGGTTGTAGACATAAATTAAAATTATGGGATGCTGGAAGCCATGAAATTAGTCAAAAAGGAATAAATGATTTTGTTGAAAATATGAAATTAATAGTTTCAGAGCATTATGCTTTGTTCGGAACTCCAGAATGGAAAGATTATCTTACAATATTGCATTTGACAGATGGGCCTAGAGGGGGTTTAGAACATCTTAGATCTCAAACAAGTATGGTGCCTAGACTTTCATTAATTAGAGAAAATATCGAAGAATGGAGAGATTTATTGTCATTATTCTCTCATGAATTTTTACATCAATGGAACGTAAAGAGATTAAGGCCAATACAGTTTTTAGATTATGATTTGAATGAAGAAATACATACAGATTTACTTTGGTGGTTTGAAGGATTAACAAGTTGGTTAGGTGATGTTTTATGTTGGCGTTCAGGAGCATGGAATGATAAAGATTGGTTTGCAGACATGGAACGAAAATTAGAAAGACATTTTACTGGAAATGGAAATCAGCATCAATGCCTTTCAATGGCTAGTTATGAAGCATGGATTCATCTTTATCGCCCACATTCACATTCAAGAGAGTCTCAAATATCTTATTATCTTGAAGGAGAATTAGCATTATTTTGTATCGATGCAGAACTTAGAAAAATATCAGCAGGCAAATCAGGTTTAGATGATTTAATGGTCTTATTATGGAAAAAACACGGCATAGATACCTCTTCAGCAGAGAACCAAGGGCTAGATTGGTCTAGGTTGTGTGATGGTTTAAGAGAATTAGGTGGCGAAGAAATGGTTATTTTTGTAGACGACCTTGTACATAATCATGTTAGGCCCCCATTAGAAAAAGCAGCAAAAATTTATGATATGGAAATATTGCCTAAAAAGAAAGAAGAGACAAAAAAATTAGGTTGGTTGGGGATTACATTTGGTGTTAATAATTTAAAGATAAAATCCTTTCAAAATAACTCTCCTTGTAGGAGCTTAATGAAATCGGGTGATGAATTAATAGCAATAGATGGATTAAGAGTTTCAGATTCTAAATCATTAAAGAAGATATTAACCAGTAGGGCAAATACTAGTGCTAAAATAACAATTTCGTCTTTTGGAACACTTTCACAGGTTGACGTAGAGATTAAACCAAAGCCAGATTATCCTTTAGTATTCAAAGGAAAAGGTAATGATTTTTGGAAAATAATGAAGAAATCTAGATTATAGTTTATTTTAAGTCTTCTAATTTAATCATAATTGGAGGCAAGTATTCAGATAAAGAATGTTTACTAGTTTTTGGGGGATATAGGTTTTCTGATAATGCCATATCAATCACATCTTTCTTTTTTATCTCTTTTAATTTTGAATTTGGCCAGGTAGTAACTGTAATTCTTTCATCTTCAAAATAATTTGTGATTATTGCAGGAATCAATTTTAATTTTAATTTTTTACCAACTTCATATCTGTGATGTCCATCTAGGATAGTTCCTGTTTCACTGTCAATAAGCAGTGGTTTGGTATATCCGCCCCATCTTAATGTCATTTCAAATAATTCAATTACTTTTTTTTGATGAACTTCTTCATGTGGTTTCAACCACTTAATGTCGACTAATTCGACATCCTTAGTCTCGTATTGCATGGTAACATTGGCTCCTGTTAAATCCCCTCAATAACCCTTCCCAATTTATTTTTTAGTCAAAATCAAGATAACTCAGACCATACTCCTAAGGTTTGTGACCCAAGATTGGCCATTGCAAATACCCCGTCTACCCTTGTTGGCTGATTTAGATGGAATTTCACTATCAGGGGATGAATCAGAATGGATTTCAAAGGTCCCTCATGAATTAATGGAGATAATTTCGGAAGTTGCGATTCTTGACGGAGGATGTTGGTTAGTTGGGGGGGCAGTAAGAGAATTATTATCTGGGAATGATGTGGCTGATTGGGATTTAGCTACAACAATCTCTCCATTAGAATTAAGCTCTCATTTAGAATCATTGGGGCAAAATTTCAAAATTATACTTACAGGGGTAAAGTATGGGACATTTACAATTATTTGTAATGATAATATTTTTGAAATTACAACTCTTAGAACTGAAAGTAGTTATTCTGATGGCCGACGCCCAGAAGAAGTATCTTTTGGAAATTCTCTTAAAGAAGATTTAGAACGTAGAGATTTTACAATTAATTCAATGGCTATAGACCTTTCAAGAGGGATTTTGTATGATCCTCATGAAGGTTTATCCGATCTAAAAAATTTAATTTTAAAGTCTGTAGGTAACCCAAGAAGGAGGTTTGCAGAAGATGGTTTAAGGCTCCTTAGAGCTTACAGATTTATTGAAAGAGGAGAACATGGATTATTAACTTTAGATAGAGAATTACATAATGCATTAATCAAGGAACAATGGATGATTGAAAAAATATCTAAGGAACGTATTTGGTCTGAATTACAAAAGATTTTTCGAGGCAAACATGCTGGAGAAATAATTTGGTTAATGGCAAAACATCAAATGTTAGACCAATTACTTGATGAAAAGTTTAGTGTCGAGGAAATAAGCGTCAAAGTACAATCAGAACAGAGTCTTTTTGATGAATTAATTGTTCCAGAATTTAGATTAGCATTATTATATTTTAATCGGACATCGGAGTCTTTAGATAATGCTTGTGATATCTTGTTGTTGTCAAAAAATCAACGGAAGAATGCTCATATTTGTCACAAAATGTTAGGGAACACGCCACCCCCAGAGGATCGAGGCTTGTTACGGATATGGAGGCATATTTTGGGTAATAATTTAGAGGCACAAGTATTAGTTGATTATTCACTCTCAAAATATTTAGATAAGGAACAAGAAGTAATATTATTAATTTCAGAATTAAGTGAATTACCACCATTAAGAGCCGGAAGATTACCGTTGGTAAACGGTATTTGGTTAATGGAAAAAACAGGAATTTCCAAGGGTAAAAAATTAGGGCGTCTTAAGGAATGGTTGCATAAATTACAAATTGAAAGAGGTAAAGTAAAAGTTGGTGAGGAGGTTGAAATTGTAGGAATTAGGGAGACAAGACTTACAACAGTTACTGGTGTTGAGATGTTTAGAAAGCTTCTTGATGAAGGGATGGCTGGAGATAACGTTGGACTGCTATTACGTGGTCTT
>PAAW01000040.1 GCA_002699515.1 Methanobacteriota archaeon | reverse complement strand
TTACATTTTTAATTTCAGGTCTTTTACCATTTTTCAAGGACCTTGTAATAATTGTAATTTCGTGTCCCATTTCACTTAAAAATTTACACAAATGATAGGTTGCAGATCCAAGGCCCCCCCATAATGGAGGATATTCTCCTGCTAGCATCGCTATGTGCATTTAATCTAAGCCTGGCATGTTTTACTTTTGAACAGTACTATTTGATGTCAATAATAAATCCATTTAAATCGATAATATCACTGGGGGGGGTTGATGACAAAGAAACTTGATGTCAGTGTTACCGTAATACTTCCAACTTTGAATGAAGAAGAAGGTGTTGGAGATACCATTGATGCTATCCCTAAAAAATTCTGTAAAAATTTAGAAGTTTTAATTGTAGATGGTAATTCTTCAGATAAGACTAGAGAAATAGCACAAAAAAAGGGAGCAAGAGTCCATATTGAACCAAGAAAAGGTTATGGAAGGGCTTACAGAACTGGTTTTGCTATTGCTTCAGGTGATGTAATTGTTACAATGGATGCAGATTGCACGTATCCTGCAGAGAAAATACCAGAGCTAGTGGAGGTACTTTTAGATCGTAATTTAGATTTTATTACTTGTGATAGATTAACATTGGCTGAAGATGGAGCGATGTCAGGATTACATGGTTTTGGTAATTGGGCACTTTCAATTACTGGAAGAATGTTATTTTGGAATGGAATTAAAGATTCACAATCAGGGATGTGGGTATTTAGAAAATCAATGTTTGAAAATATTAAGCTACGCCCTACTAACGATGGTATGCCATTATCAGAAGAAATGAAACTTATCACAAAAATGCACTTAGAAAAAGGAAAGTTTGCAGAAATATCAGTTCCTTATAGAGCAAGAGTCGGAGATGCAGAAATAAATACTTGGGGAGATGGATGGAAAAATTTCAAATTCTTTTTCGCTAAAAGAATTGGTATGAATAAAACATTAACAGAATGGGGTCCCCTTGAAGATAGTTTTGATTCGATAAATGATAAAAATTAGATATCTAATTCATCATCATCGACAATTGGCTTTGGATTAATTTCTTCTTTTTCTATTGCCAATGAATCCCAACTTTCTATGTATTCATCTAGGTCTATAGCACGTAGTGACCTTTTACGAATAATTATTGCTAATCCCAATGATAGTAATAATGCGAACACAAAACCACCAATTGCTACATTGGCACCCCCTCCAAAAACATCAACAATTGAAAAAGTTCCTGCTCCAATATTAATGTCTAAAACTTCTTCATCATATCTTAAATCAGTATCTTTTGCTGTGATACGTACTGAAGCAAATCCTTCTGAGTTTGGTGTCCATGTCAAGACTCCCGTCCAAATACCATCGTTAGCTTTAGCATCTCCATTAATTCCGTTATCAGATAAGTTTAATTTCCATGTTTGAGAATTCAAAATTATAATTCCAGTTACATTGTTTGTAGTTTTATCTGCATCAATTAATCGAATTGTAATTCTTAATTCTGATTTTTCATTAACTATGAAACTATTTGGATGCGCTGTTAAATCTTCTAATAATGGTCTACTTGATTCTACAATTACATTAACTATTTTTTCACCAGTTCCTCCAAGTTCATCTGTAACTTTCAATTTGAACATATATTTTCCTGGAATTAGAGAATACTCTATATTCGTCGCTCCATTTTCAGTTTGTATAGATTCCCAAGATCCAGATTCTCTTTGGAAATACCATTCATAATTCAATATGTCATTATCAGAATCAAAAGATTGTTCAGCAGTTAGATTGACAAATTCACCTGGCTCAAATGTAAATGTGTTTGAATTACCCTCAAAATGAGCTGTAGGTGATGTAATAGATGCAATTGGATTTGAAGATAAAACATCTAAAGTAAAATTATTTATTGCTTTCATCCCAGTAGAATCCATTAAAATTAGAGAAAGTTCATGAACTCCATTTGGTAAATTAATGAAATATATATTTTCAGGATTTACTTCATTTAGTAAAACCCCGTCATTAGAAATTAAAACATCCTCGTTAAGCTTTAAAGTCCAAGTAAATTCATCACCATCATAATCAATACTATTCCTTAAATCAAATAATATGCTTTCATTAGAACGAAAAATATCTTTGTTGATGTCTGGGCTATTTAGTATTAGAACAGGTGCAGAAGGCATTATTTTAAGAGATACAGAGGTAGATACTGGTAGATTATTTCCATCATCTAATTCTAATGTAATTGTATGATTTCCAGATGATAATTTACCGAACCATCCAAAATTCTCATCTTGAGGACTTAATGTTAGTTCACCATCAATATTACTAGTCCATGTAATTGAAATCAAATCACTTTTAACATCAGGTAAATTTTGATTACAGTTCCAGTCAATATTGCCCATTAACCTTTCTTCTAAAATTTCGCAACTAGAATCCCAATCTCCACTTCCATTGGCAATGAATTGGATGTTGTCAGAACTAAGATAGAATGAATTCTCTAAATCTATTAAATTACTGATAATAGCAATTGGTGGTGAATTTTCAACATTTACAATCATGCTTTTTTCAACCCATTCCCATTGATGTTCTGAATCAATAACTTTCAAACTAACTACATGAGTTCCTGAACTTAACCAACCATTCCAAATTAAAGAATCATCACCTGTTGCATTTTGTAATAATCCATCTATATTTGAATTCCAGACTACTGTGATATCATCATTTTCTGGATCAAATGAAGAACTGCCATCTAGGGTAATCATCGAACTTGAAAAATTATTATTTCTTTGAATTACAAAATCAACATTAGGTTTTTCATTAAATAAAATTATATTTTGTGTCCATGTCACTATATTACCAACAACTCCATCATCAAAGGTAATAGTAACAGTAATCATGTCTTCGGGTGAATCTACAAAAGATAATGACCAAGACATATTATCATCTGGTGTTTGACCAACTTGTGAATGATATGAATCAGTAAGTAATATTGTGAGTTCTTCACCCTCAGGATCATAAGTTCCATTAGCATTAAATTCAACAATTGTAGAACGAGGAATCCTTAGGACTCCATCACCATCAGGAGATGGACTTACTTCCATGTTTACAACAGCAGGAAGATTTGTTAGAGTAATAGTTCTGTTTTCATAAGAGCATGCATTTTCATCATCACATACTTCTAATGTTATTTCATGAACTCCATCCGAAAGACAATCTAGAGAGTTTTGGTCATTTGCAATGAAAGCAGAATTATTTTGTATTACCATCAAAGAGTCACATTCTGAACCAGATTCTAATAAATCACCATCAATATTACTAGTCCAAGAATATGATAATGGATCTTCATCAAGATCCCAAGAATTAGAAGCATCAAATTCTACTATACCTTCACTTGGAAAAATTTCATTTTCATTAGGAGAATTCCAAATGATAAATGGTGCTTGGTTTGAAAGAGTTAGATTACAGAATAGAGTTAAGTCACTACTAAATGTTTGGATTCCTGTATTATTTGTTGTACTATCATAAGTACAGGAGATATCAACTTGTTCGTCAGGGCTAGAACTTGTACTAGTAACCCCATTAGTCCATTCACGTACTATGTGATTTGGCATTAATGCATGACCTAGATAATCAGTGGTAATCAGGAGATCCTCATTATAATTTGAAAATTGTACATTAACACTTGTAAATGGTAGCCCATTATCAAATTGATTTAGTACCCATACATCCAAATCATATGCTTCTTCAATCATCGAACCAGATTGAATAGTTGATAAATTCAAATCAATATTTTGTGGTTTATGTAGATGTAATAAACTATTTCCATCATTGATTTCTATTGGTACATTTACAGTGTTGATAGCGGTAAGCTTTGTTATGTTGATATCTGAATTAAGTAATGTTATTAATCCATCACAAGTTAAATCTTCTCCATTAGCATTCAAATTTTCAAAATGAATGCATTGTTGACTACTAATTTCACTGTTAATAATTGAAGAACCAATTCTAGCAGCACTTCCATCCCAAGAAAATCCTAACCCGCTTTGATTATTTCCTTGAATGTTTAAACCATTGATTTTTGCTGCACCATTAACATCTACAACCGCACTACTTCGATTAAGTTTGAATAAAAGGTTATCAAAATTCATATGGCCAATTTGAGTTAATCCACTGTTATCTGCATATAGTCCATAACCATCATTTCTTGGTTCTGATACAATGATGTTTTCAAGATACAAGTCAATACTATCTTCGATATAAATTCCTCCAAATGCATCATTAATTGATGTGCAATTAATACAGGTCACATTTCTACCATTTGATTCTACATTGTTTGAAAGGTAGAATACAATTCCAGAACCATCTTTGTTGTTTGATGCTAAATCTCCATTTGAGATTGAGGTTAAATTTTGAAGGTTTACATTACTAGAATCATAAATATATGCTCCAGATTCACCATTGTCAATAGCATTAATAATATTAGAATATACAGTTGCATGATCAACATATAATCCATTTTTAGAATTATTATATAGATTCCAATTTTCTCCACTTGTAGCTCCTCTTTGGATATGAATCCCAGATCCAGGTGAATTTGACACATTTAAATTAATAAATTCAGGAGGTCCATTATCAAATGCTGCATATACATAAATCCCAGAATCATGACCAAAAGTACCACTCTTTCCACAATTTGTCACATTTACATTTCTCATAAATAATGTATCGTCAACAAGATAAGCAATTAAACCAGGGACTGGATTATTATGTAAATTAACATCTTCAAAAATAGCCCCACTAACATTAATTTCTATTGCAGCAATTCCATCTCCATTTTCAAAACCATTAGCGAATTCACTACCAGTTCCTGAGATTTCAAGCCCTTCAAATGTAGCCATCACATAATTTGTATAGTTTGTATGATCATTTTTATCAATCATTACTCCATAAAATCTGCTATTACTTATTACAGCATTATGAATTACAGTATTTGTTTGTATGCTATCATCATATTGCCTTACCCAAATTCCATTATCACAACGATTTAAATTAATATTTTCAAAATAAGGAATTGCATCCATAATCCAAATGCAAGTTGCTGCCGCTAGTGTTGAACCTGTGACATTACTTATCTCGATATTAGAGTAAAGCCCTCCAGAATTACCCCAGAAATTTATTCCTCGGGTTAATGTACCATTAATGTAAACATCATCAAAAATAGGTGCAGAAAAATTGCCGACAGATATTCCAATTCCATATCTCCAATTTGTAATTACGCCTCCATGTTCATCCCATCCTCCCCCTTCTATAATCACATTCTCAAAAACAGGGGTTGCAGAATTGTAAATATCTATTCCTACTTTATCTGGATTTTCAATTATGAGATTATTTACTTGAGGATTACTTGAAAAAATTGTAATACCATAATCACTATTTTTAATAGTTAAATTATCAATTTTATTTGCTTTGTTTTTCGAACTAGTTTCAAATAAAATTCCTTCATGATCACCTAATCCTTGATTATTCATTATTACTGGACAAGGAATCGTACCTTCAATAATTAATCGACCCTCAATAATTAGTCTTACCCCTTGGTCTAGATTTATTTCTGTACATGCTTCAATTGTTAAAATATCATTTGTAGCAACTATGTAATCGTTATCTAAATCAACAATTCCATTCCACACAAATGTACCTCTTGCAGATGTATTTTGGTTAGTTTTTAATGAATAATCACTAATGTCATAAGTCATAGGTTGAATTGTAATTACAATAAAAAAATATGTAATAATATATACCCATGTCTTCTTGTGCACAAGTCTCCCTGAACCCTGCTCCTTTCAAGGCTTTGCGGTGACCTGTGTAAAGGGTAATTATGCTCTTCCAGTTTCTTTAAGCCATTTGTGTAAATCCTTTTGTAATGTTTTGCTTGCATTGTAACATTCAGAAGAATTCCACATTCCTATTGCCTGTGTCCAAGAAAAAGGTCGTTTAGATTCGTCTAAAATTCCTAACCATGTCCAATATAGTGCAATAGATCGTCTTCCAGCAGGTCTATTTTCAATTTCAGGATTATTTTCAATAATCGTTTTTAATTGAGTTAATAAATTTATTTTATCTTTATTTTCAAATTCTAACCTCCAACAAATTAAACCAATGTTTCTAATAATATTTTTAGTTTCGAAATCATGATAATTTCCAGAAATTATGGAATCTTTCCAAATCATTTCTTTTAATATTTCAGAACCTTTTGATGTGAGTTCTTTGATTTCATTTCTTATTTCACTTGCTTTTTCAAATTCTTTATTGTATAATGAAAATGTATGTTTAATGATTGCAATTGCAATTAAACAACTTCTTTTTTCTTCATTATTTAATGAATTTAATTCGATATGTTTTAATGGCAATATTACGTTTTTATTTGGTATTTGATTAGGTATTCTATCATCAATATTACGGCTAATGTCAGCAATTAAATATTGAATATGTTCAAGTTTGCTTTCAAAAGTAATATTTTTTCTAATTTCTTCTGCTTTATCCATTTTTCCAGATAATCTTGCAATTCTATAATCTAACATAAAAACATCATTCTTCTTTTTATCTAAAATACCTAGATTTTTTGCTTCCTTAAGAAGAATTTCAGCATTATCTCCATTGCCTAATTCGCACTCACAAATTGCAGCAAACCAATAATTATTTTTATCATTTTCATTTTTTAGAATTATTTCATGAAATAATGCACTCGATTTTGCAGGATTTTCAATACAAATTTCCATTGCATTTTTCTTAATCCAATTACTTTCTATTTTTGGTTTGGAATTTATTTCATGATATAATCTTAGAAAGGGATTGTAAGATAATATATTAGAGATATTTTTTACAAATTTTAAATGCATATTCTCCTTTTCTTTTTCATTCATTTGAGAAATTAATAAATTTCTAACAAAATTATGTAATTGAATTTTATTTTGATAGAATGTAATTAATGATAATTGATCTAAATCAGCTATTTCATCTTTGAATGAAAGTAAATTTATTTCAATTGGTTCAGGTTGTATTGCTAATTCCATTATTGCATCGAGATTATTTTGTGTAAGGGGCGCAAGTATCTCATTTTCAAGAAATGTACTGATACCTTTTTTTGTTGATTCTAAAGACATATTTTCATTAACCATAATTAATCCAAGAGGGTGCCCATCAAAATATTCTACAATTTTATTTGTCTCAGTTGAATTAAAACCATCTAATAATTTAATTGCTGATGGCCTCTTTAAACCGTTTATTTCAATATTTTTATTTTTATTTTTTGGAAGTGGTGGTCTGCTAGAGATAATAATTTGGCATCTCAAATTACATAATTTAGTAATAAATTCCTCAACTTCTTTTTTGAATCTAATTTGAATCTGGTCAAAATTATCAATAATTAATAGATTATTATTTACTTCATTTTTAATGGAGACTATCAAATCATCAATATCAGAAGATAATTTATTCATTTTTACCCAAGTTTCTACGATTGTTTTTGGGCTTGAAATAGAAGTCGCAGAATACCATTTTATTTTCACACCTTTTTTTGATTTTTGTTCTGCATAATATCTTAAAATTGATGTTTTTCCAATGCCTGCTATTCCCGAGATATAAAGAATATTTTCTTTTTCTAAAATAGAATCAATTTCTTTTAATTCATTTTCTCGTCCAATTAATTCAATTTTATTGGGAGGGTTTCCTTGTATATTTTCTATGTTCGAATCTTTTTCCTGTTTATTACAAAGTTTTCTACCTTTTTCAGTAATGAAATGTACATTTCTTTTTCTAGTTCCTCCATTAATGACATGGGCCTGTTTTAAAATTATTAAATCCTCATTTAGTAAATTTTTTAGAGGCTTATGGAGTGCTGATCTTACTACTCCAATAGCATCAGCAATTCCTGGAAGCGAACATTCTCTCGGAACATCCCATGCGGTTTCCAATAACTCATCATATTGATTTAGCCATTCCAAAATACGTTGCTCTGTAGGTCTGGCCATAACACCTCGTAAAGTTATTAGATTCAAGAACTTTTGACAAGTTACTTCATGACCTCTCGTCTGTCATCTTGTATTAATGGCAATCAATCCCGTTGAATTAGAACTTCCCCGCGAGCCAGGAGTATACTTATTTAAAAACAAGTCAAAAAAAGTACTATATGTAGGAAAGGCGACTGAAATCAAGAGTAGAGTAAAATCTTATTTTTCTGCTAATCCAGATAGGTTAATGATTCCTAAATTAATTGAAAAGTCATCACATATAGATTATATTGTTACAACTAACCCAGATGAAGCTTTAATTTTAGAAAGAGAATTAATTAGAAAATATAAGCCAAGATATAATTCAATGCTTAAGGATGACAGATCATACCCATTGATTGCATTAACCAATGAAAAATATCCCCGAATCATGTATACTAGGAACCCTCCTCCAGGAAGCCGAACTTGGGGGCCTTTTCCAAATGTTAGTGCAGCCAAACAAGTTTTGCAATTATTAAGAAAACAATTCGGAATTAGAGATAAAGATTGTAGAGGTAAAGACGGATGCTTGTCAATGCAACTTGGATTATGCAAAGGTCCATGTTTAGATCCAGAAGGGTATCCAGAAATAGTAAAAATTGTTACAAATATATTAGATGGGAAAGCAGAACAATTACTTCATAAATTAACAAAGGAAATGGAGAATCAGTCACAAAAAATGGAGTATGAAAAAGCAGGAAAACAAAGAGATATGATACGAGCTATTCAAAGTACGTTATCTCAGAGAATAATTACTAGTCGTTTTTATAGAGATTGTGATGCAATAGGATTTTCAAGTAGAGGCAGTATGAGTGTAGTTACAATATTACATGCTAAATCAGGTACAGTTCAAGGTCAACAAACATGGCCTTTGTTACATAGAGGAGACATAGAAGATACAATTTGTAGATTTGTATCTGAATTTTATTCGACTAATAGACCTCCTTCTTTGATATTATTACCTTGTAATATCTCACAATTTTTATCAGAATGGTTATTCCAAAAAAGAGGTGCAAAGGTTGAATTAAGAGTTCCCAAAAGAGGTAAATTATTGGAATTAAAAAATTTAGCAGATAAGAATGCTGAATTTCAGATAGAAAGGGAGCGAGGAATCAATACAGGTTCTCTTGAACAACGTGCTGTTAATGAATGTGCAGATTATCTAGGAATGGATTCATTAGACCATATTGTTTGTTTTGATATGGCCCAATTACAAGGTAAAAATAGAGTGGGGGCCAGCATTAGTGTCAAATTAGGAAGACCAGAAAAATCGGAATATAGGAAATACAATGTAAAAGGTAAACAATTAGATGACATTCGTATGATGTTAGAAGTATTAGATAGATGGTTAAAAAAGCAAAAAACATGGCCCGATTTGTTGTTAATTGATGGTGGAGAAACCCATTTGAAATTTGTATATGATTTATTAAAAGAAAATAGATTAGAAGAAAAGATATTAATTGCCGCTTTAGCTAAAAAAGAGGAAATTTTATTTCGAATTGATTCTGAACCTTTGATATTAGATAAAAGAGGCAGAGTCTTGATATTCGCTAGAGATGAAGCACATCGTTTTGTAAATTTATTTCATAGAAAAAGTCGACAAAGTAAATTATTGAAAGACCCATTAGAATCTATTGAAGGATTAGGTGCAAAAAAAATCCAGTCATTATTGAGATATTTTGGAGGGAGGCAGGGATTATTACATGCTTCAATAAACGATCTTTGTAAAGTACCCGGAATTGGTAAATCTTTGGCAAAAAGAATTGTAGATGGATTATCTAAATAATCAGTACATGAATTGGGCTAAGTCATCATCCATTTGACCGCCTCCTCTTGGGTTGCCAAATTCATCATATCCTCCAGAACCTACCATCATAGCACCCGCTGCAGGCATGGCATTTTGATTCAAAGCCTTACGTGCTGCAAATTCAAATTCATTTTCCAATCTCTTTGATTTCTTGCCAACACGATGTTTTCTCCAGACAAATAATAGAACCATTGCTAGAACAATTCCTCCTAGATATACTCCTATTTGCTTTAATATCCAATCCCATCCAATTACAATTGAAAAACTTAGAGTATCTACAGAACCTTGAGATGGAACTGAATAGAACACATTTTGTCTTCCATCTTCTTTTGTTGTAATTCCTTTATTTGTAGAAGAACTAAAATCTCCAACTTCTAAACCAGGGGGTAAAGAAATTTCCACATCTATTGTTGGTATATTTCCTAGAGGTCCTAAGGCCATGTCTGGACCAGTAATATCTGTAGTGAATGGATTTCCATTATTATTGATAAGAATCCCTTCTCCATTAGTAGTAACTCCTGGTGCCATATTGTTAGCGAAGCTATTTGTAAATGCATGTGTAATTTGGAGAATTGGACTTGTGAAAATTGCTGTTGGCTTACTTGTCATGACTGAAATTCCACTTTCAGAATATGATGCTACAACTGTTGTTTTTTCTAATTCTAATTTCATCCTGAGAGGGGCTAAATCACTTACTTCACCTGCATCAGGAGAATATAAGTTTTCAATTTCTGTATTAATTTTTATAGCAGACAAATCAATTTTAATATTTTCATCTTCTATCGAATTAGATTGAATTTGCTCTGATAATCCCTCTCCAAGATCCTTTGCAAATTGATGTATGCCAGTTTCTGTTAATTCAAATTGAATTGATTTTCCAAATAGTGGTATTTCATCACTAAATATAGGTTCAGTAGTGTCAAAATATACGATTTGTCTTAGCAAGTCTGAAGGAATGGCTTCAATACTTATTTGATTTCCATTTTCATCTTCTGGAACCAAACTACCATCAACTCCGATTCTATAAATATCAATACTAACTTCTCCTCCCAAAGTCAGCGTAATTGCTTTTGACCACTCATCAATATCTAATTCTTCAAAGTCAAGTTTAATATCTGCTTTCATACATGTTTTTTGAGTTGCTTTACAAATTTCTCTTGCAGGTTCAACGGATCTATCCATGATCGGGTGGTCCCATTCCCAGGGATTATTTCCCTTAAGTTCGATAGCAGTATTGCCAGAACCATCTAATCTTGATTCCAGACTAATAATTCCAGTCTCATCTTTAGTATCTAACCAAGAAGGAAGAACAATATTGAAAGAAACCTCGGTAGGTGGCAGATCTTCAGGAATCATTTGTTGAATGTAATCTTCACCGAGATCTACTCCAAGTTCAAGTCCTGAATTCAACACAGTTTCTAGATCTTCATTAGATAATTCGCTTAAGTTTACAGGAAGTGCCTCAGTATCCATTTGTTGAGTAATTAAATCTAAAAGTCTGAATTGAAATGTATTTTGAGTTGAACTAGTCATTAATACTGGAAATGTGTCATCCATTGCATATTCACCTTGTAAACAATAGTGATTATGTGGTGATGTCCCTACATTAGCACAAGTTCCAGAATCATGTACAAGGTTAATTCCAGCTGTATTTTCAACATTAGTTCTCCATTCTAGTGGGCCAGTATCTATTTCTGTTCCAATAATACTTTCAAAAGCATCAGTAATTCCTTCTATTGGGAATTGCGATGCAAGAGTTGATAAATCTGCAATTTCATTATGTTGTACTAATCTAATTCCTTCACTAGTAATCCAAGGAGTTTCGGCAAAATCAGCATTATCCATAAATTGGAATCCCCAATCATTCATTGTTTGGTCACTAATATAATGTACATAAAGATCAATTTGAAGTTCTGCATTATTTTCATCTTCTAAATCTAATGTGACATCAATATTAAGAGATTTATCATTATTAATATCAATGTTTACAGGATCATTTGAAACTAATTTATACCATATTTCCCGATTTAATTGAGAATCACCATCATTAGCATCAGTATTGTCAATCTTCCATATGCCTTTGTGGTATGTGCTTGAATCCATGTTTACATGTATCTTTTTCTCACCATAACATGGTAAATCTAAGGGGTCACATTCATCGGAACCGACTTCATTAATATCTCCATACACTGGAGGGTGAATAGAAAATTGAGAATTATGTCCTGCTTGTGCAAAGATAGAAAATGGCATTTTAATTGTGGTACCCATTTTTAATAATCCTTGTAAGGTATTTTCTTGGTCCGTATTTTCACCTCCGATGAAATTTAATTTATCTTGATCTAAATTTATTTCAACTGTTGATCTAATACATAATGGAGGATAATATGCATTCTCAGTACCTGAACCTTCACTTATAGCATCATTATTTGACATAAATGAACAACTTACTATACCTCCTGGATTATCAATATCTTCTACAGTAGCAGCGTAAAAGGTTGAAGACTCATCAGAAGTCCCAAAATTAGACGCCAAACTTTCGACATTTTCACTTGCACTTTTTAATACCATATCGGAGACTGTATCGTCACTTCCTCCTGGGCCATCAGCATCAATATCGAAATAGTTACGAACATAATCAACAGGAATGCCCATTGTTTCATCTGTATCTCCATCACCTTGACCATCAATATCAAATTCTATGCCGCTAAAAGATGTACGAGCAAATTCATGAATTCTCCATTCCATAGTTAAATCAATTGTAGCGGAATCTTGAAATTCAATTTGATAATTACCTACTACCCAATCTTGATGGTTTGGTGTATCATCATCACTAGGGTCCCAATCATCACAAGCAGCACCTGCGTTTATTGGAAAATTGTTTGTAGGCGGATCAGCATAAATGATGCATGAAGTATTATCAATGCTATTATCGCTAGAATCACCAGCGTTTGCTGGTGTAACAATCATTCCCGAAATCATAATTAAAAAAACACAGACTGCAATACGACGTGTTCCCATGTGGCACCCCTTATCTCCGCTCATTTAACAGCGTTTGCCGTGTTAGCCCGACACATCCAGTATTAATGGAGGTGCGAATATGGAGTTGAGAAATCATTCAAATCCCCATTTAAGGATAAAAGAAAATATTGTATTTGAATTAGATAATCTTAGGGTAAGAGAATCATTGAAAATGGAATTAGTTAAAGAAATACCTTCTCGTTGGGAAAAATTAGGAGATATGATATTACTCCCAGAGTCATCATTTAATTCGCTAGATTGGCAGAAAATAATTATTGAACATCCAAATAAAATATGGAATATTTTTTGTGGAGAATTGAAAGTATCAAAAATAGGAAGACAAAGAAAAATAAAAACAGGACCAATGAGAAAAAGTCAGGTTGAATTATTATATGGAGACAACGGAATAGTTTTACACAAAGAAAATGGAATATTATTTGAATTTGACACAACAAAAGTAATGTTTTCTTCGGGCAATATCTCAGAGAGAATTAGGGTTTCAAAATTTGATTGTACTAATGAGATTATACTTGATTTGTATGCAGGAATTGGATATTATACATTACCACTATTATCCTATTCAAATGTTAAATTATTACATGCTTGTGAGATGAATCCAGATTCATTTAAAGAATTGAAAAAGAATTTAATCCATAACAAAGTCTCAGAAAAATGTATAATTCATGAAGGAGACAACCAATTAACAGTACCAAAATTAGATGTTTTTGGTAAAATAAATAGAGTGATGTTGGGTTTATTACCTTCTTCAGAGATGAGTTGGGAGTTAGCCATAAATTCTTTAGATTCAAAAGGAGGAATATTACATTTGCATGGTAATTCCTCAGCAAAAAAGGAAAAGGAATGGGCAAATAAAGTAATTAGTAAATTAGAAAGAATTTCAGATAATAATAATCGTGATTTTAAATTTGAACTTATCCATATCGAAAAAGTTAAGTCTTATGCTCCAAAAGTAAATCACTTAGTATTAGATATCAGAGTTTTCAAGTAATATTGCTGCATTGTAAGAGTTTTCAATCTCACTTACATTTGATCTTGCTCCCAGTGAATAATCTATTACTACTCCATGAACATCAATAAAAAAGGCCATTGGAATACCAGTAACACCTAATTCACTTGCAAGAGGAGGTGCTTGAATAAAGGGTCTGTTAATATCTCTTCCAATCCGTTCCGAAGCATTTTCTTTCCATGAACTCATGTTACTATATTTAGGATCGAGATCTTTGTTAAATATTAGCATTTTATTTTCTGGTATTGCTTGATCATATGCATTTAGAGTAGTTTCACAATGTGTACACCAAGGAGTAGAAAAATATGCTACCCATACTTCATCAATCGATAAATCACCTGATTTAAGACTACAAATTTCAGTTTTACCCACAGTTTCATTCATGCTACATAGATATTTATGTTGAATTCCAGAGTCATCAAAATAATCAAACAAGGGTATGATTTGACAATCATATAAACTAATATTTGTAATATTCACTTCACCTCTAGATCCACAATTTTTCATTTCAAGGAAATAATGTTCAATCTCTTCATCATTTTCAATCTCACCAGAGCAACCAGATAATGGAAAAGCCAAGAAAATTGTAATCAAAAAACCCGCTTTCATTTTACACATCATCACATCTCTTATGGGGTCCGAATTGTAAACTTTAGCCGTAAATGGGATGAAAGAAGTAGTAATCGGAGGTGTATGGCCGAGATACGCGATGCAGTACTTATTCAGGAATCGGACATAATGATTAATCAGCGTAGAAATGTAGAACAATTAAATTTAACACTATTTTCAACATCAATAATTGTAGTAATTTTCATAATTTTAGCCTTAATCTGGGGTAATGAATATATTTCAGAAAATAAAGAAGAATTTAGCGAACTAGAGTGGAGTGAAGTGCCATTAAAGGAGAGGTATAAATTAGATTTAAATTTATCAAGCTGGCGTTCCCAATTACCAGAAAAAGGGCCGTATTCTATACTTCCAATGACTGAACATTTTGTTGAAGTAGATTTGCCAATTAGCGAACAAGATGCTGGATATCCTGAAGATGCATTAATGCATGTGGCTTTATGGTTGCCAAATGTAACTGAAGGAGAAAAGGTACCAGTAATTGCGACAGTCCATCCATACTATGATTTTGGTGTAGAAGGGGCTGATTCAAGTCCAAATACAATTCCAGATCTTGGTGTAGGTCAATGGATTTTTGAAGAATTTATTTCACATGGATATGCATTAGCACAAATATCTACATTTGGTAGTGGTCAATCTACTCATTGTCAGGATGTTAAAGGATTGGGAGAACAAATCGGAATCCAAGCTGCAGTTGAGTGGTTAGGTACACAAAATTGGAGTAATGGAAATGTTGGGCTAATGGGTAAATCATATGCTGGAACTACTAATTGGGAAGCCGCACAAAATCCTTCGGAACACCTTAAGACAATAGTCCCAATTAGTGGCTCAATTGGTGTTCAACAGATGTTTTATCGAAATGGTTCAGCAGAAGCTAGAGCAATGGGATATGATTTAGCTTATCAAATGGCTACAGCAGACCCAACTACTGATGATATGAGGATTTGTAGTGATGATATCTTCGGCCCAGCAATGCCTGTAACGACTTCTTTAGCTGCTGAATTTGGTGGGGCCGATTGGTCAGATTATTGGGAAGAAAGATATCATCTTGGAGATGTAATTGACAATTATAATGGTAGCGTGTATATTGTGTGGGGTATGCAAGATTGGAATGTAGATCCATATCATGCATTTCCTACTTATCAAATGTTAAGAGATGAGGGTTTAACTGTGAGAGGAATAATGGGGCAATGGGGCCATAATTATCCAGATCAAGGAGAAGTACATTCAGGTTTAGGTAGTGGATATGGTCAAGAAGCCTATGAAAACATGAGTCGTATGGATTGGGCAATTGAATTATTTAATTGGTTTGAATATTGGTTGAAAGGAATAGGGGATGAAACAGAATCTTATGTTCAAATGCAAACACATGATGGTCGTTGGCATCTTGAAGAAACTTGGCCACCAGAAGATATGAACTGGGAAATTCATGACTTGAGTGAATGGTCAGGTTTAACAGGAGTTGTCAGTGCAAATAGTGCAATATCAATTATTAGTGAACCGTTTGAAGAAGAAATACATCTTTCTGGATTACCAACATTACACCTTGATGTTACAACTCAAGGATGTAATGGTGGGCAAATTTTTGCAACATTATGGGACGAAACATTAGATTTAAGATTAGGTCATGCAGTTATGGATATCCGATATCGAGATGGCGGCTATGATGCTAAACCAGTATCTCCATTATTTGGTTCATATTCCATGCTTATGGAATTTAATCCATTAGATGTAGTTCTTCCAGCAGGTCATGTTTTGTCAATAGAATTAACAGATACAGGTGAAGATTATCTCCCGAGTACATGTGCTGCAACAGGCCTTTCAGTAGATGGTGGAACTTTTGGAATGCCTTTGATTGAAAGACCATCAAATCATGACAATTGGTTTGAAGTTGCACATTATAATGCGTCCGCGGTTTGATACAATGCGAATATTAGTTTTTGAAGATACATATGATATTTTAGAATTAATTACAAATTTTGGAATAAATTTAGAGAATACAGAAATAAAACAATATTGGGATACAAGAGATCATATTATTAGGATTAATGAATATAATCCAGATATAATTATGTTAGATTACTATATTTCTCCAATTACAGGATTACAACTTCTTCAAGATATTAATGAAAAAGTGTCCTTGGAAAAGATACAACGCCCCAAGAAAATAATTGGAATTAGTTCTTCATCAACTGCGAATTCTAAATTTTTGAAATTTGGTGCAGATGATTCAGTAATTAAATTTGAATTAAATAAATTAGATATTTGGAATGAGCCGATTAAAAAATGAAATGATTCACATGGGACATCAAGTTATATTTACTAATTTAGGGGCCCTAAAAATATGGAAGAATATCCTAAACTGATGATGCTCCAATCGTGTCCCTTTTGTTGGAAAGTAAGGAGTTTATTGGAGCATTTAAAAATAGATTTTCAAGAATCACAGTTAAACCCATTGAGAAGGAAAAAAGCATTGAAATTTGCAGGCGATTGGGGTAAAGTGCCAATTTGGAGAGAATCAGAAGAAGACTTTGTTGTTGATTCCACTCCAATAATGATTTATTTAGATAAAAAATATAATGATTCTAAATTATCAGGCTCGAATTCAGAAAGACAAAATACATGGTTGAAATGGGTTGATGAAAAATTATCAAAAGCTACAATACCAATATTATATGGTTCAATAGGATCAGCATTAAGTAGCACCAGAACAGTTTCAAAATTAGAAAAATTTGGTTTTTTTTCTAGGCATCTTTACGCATGGACAGGCTTCCCAATTATGTGGGGAATTATTGCTAAAACTAGAGTAAAAAAAGATGGAAGAAAACCAAAAAAACTCTGGCATGATTTATTAGATGAATTAGTTGCTGAATTCAATGGAAAACAATTTTTTGGAGGAGACACTCCAGATATTGTAGATATTGCAGCATTTGGAATAGTTCGCTCAATTAGTCCATTTAAACAATTTAAAGAAATAGGATCTCATGAATCTGGAATGATTTGGTATAATGCAGTAAAATCAACATTGAATTAATCATTCTTCTGCAGGTAACCATTCATCTTCTCCAGGTTCACGGTACCACCATTCTTCATTTTCATCACAGAACCATTCAACTCCGTCTTCATCTACTGAATAATTTTCATCATCTTCAAGGTTTTCCTCTTCATCAATTAATCCAGATTCAACAGCAATCCGTCTTTTTGTTTCAAGAGCATCTTCTTCATCATCTCTAAAAACTCTCCCAGTAGGATCAACATTTGTGTTTGAACGATCAGCATACCCTTCTTCAACAGCATTTTTCGATTCTTCTGCAAATTCCAATGCCATTTTTTCTCTATAACTATCAAACTCTTCTCTTCCATAAGAACCAGTAAATTGGGCAGATTTCTTACGCATTAATGAATCTAAATCTACATTTTTTCCAACTTTAACAGATGGAGTATCAGGAACACCATCTCCAGTGTAATATTCTTCTTCCTCGTTAACTTTATCGAAACTTCTTCCTTCAGGATCAATATCTTCAAGTTCTTCAATTAAGAGGTCATGTTCATCATCATCTATGCGGTCTTCTTTATGCGCTTTTACGATAATTTTAACAAATCGTCTAATTTCTTTTGCTAATGCCCTATCATCATCTATATCATCTGACATTTTTTCAATTTGTTTTAATAATTTATCATATGGAGTACCAGTTAATGCTCCAAGGAATTTACTAAATCGACTTTTATTTTTTGCCATGGTAACAGTCCGCCCAGATGATTATGGTGCTTCAAACTTATGATAAAAACATTAGGTTAAATCACTAAAAGCATCAGGAAGAAATGTCCAGCGAATATCTTCAGGGTTAATTTCATTATAGTGGTTCTTAATTCTCTTATCATTAGCAACTTTATGATGATATTTTAATAAATTCTTATATCCACTAATCATATGTTTTTCAATCCCATCATAATTACCAGAAAAAAACCCAAAAACTTCTGTAAATAATTTCAAGTCTGCAATACTCATTTCATCTGTATCTGCAGCCCATCCCTTTTTTGATTTCTCTATTTTTTTATCATACATTTTCAAGGCTTTTGTAGCAGCTCCATCTGGTTCAAATAATTGTTTACGTAATTTGAGTTTTTTATCTTCATCGTCTATAAAAGTAGTATCAATTGCACGAGCAATGGGCCCCATTCCATCTATGAATTCATCAACTTTTGCTGCTTGATATGGATCTTCAGGAACTAAGCCCGCAACTTTCCCAGCATAACGTAGAATCGCTGATGATTCGGCAATAGTTCCCTTTGATGTTTGTAATATTGGTAACATATCCCAAGGTAGATCTCCTTCATCTTTCATTTTATTAAATTCAATTCCATTAACTTCAACATCTTCCCATTCAAATCCAGAAAGTGCTAAAGCAATTCTACTAGCCTCGGCTCTTCCAGGTACTGAAAAATAAACAAGTCTCATCATATAGCGATGCAATATTATTTGGTTTTCAAACATTGTGACTGTTTGATAAAAAATAAAAATTAATTTTTGAGAATAAATTTATCATTTTCGAAAGAATATATTCTTGGAATTCCTGTTGGAATTTCTAATTTAACAATCGAATCTTTATCTATTTCTTCTAATTTCATAACTATGCTACGTAATGAATTCCCATGAGCAGCAATAAGGATATTTTTTCCAGACTTTAATTCAGGCATTATCATTTCATCAAAGTATGGAAGGGTTCTTTCAGCAGTCATTTTCAAACTTTCGCCATTTGGAGGAGGTACATCATAAGAACGCCTCCATATGTGAACTTGTTCCTCTCCGAATTCTTTTCTTGCATCGTCCTTATTCATGCCTTGCAAATCACCATAATGTCTTTCATTTAATCTAAAATCATTGATTGTGTTTATATTTTCAGATTTTGAATTTCCTTCAAGAATAATTTCAGCAGTTTTTTGGGCACGGATTAAGTCACTAGTAAATACCAAATCAAAATGAATTTCAGATAATTTTTTACCAGCATCTTTTGCTTCAATAAGCCCTTTTTCAGATAATTCTACATTTTCCCATCCTGTAAACAAATTTGCAGCATTCCAAATTGATTGTCCGTGCCGAACTAAAATAAGTAGAGGTATAATTAAGCCCCCAAGATAATAATTTCTAATAATAATAGTGGCCATATTGTATGAAATAATGCCATTATAATTGTAAATGCCCATTGAAGAATATTTGTATTTTTATATCTCTTAACTCCATCAAGATTTTTTTGAATTTCGTGATCAGCAGCTTTATTTAGAATTGTTCTGAATGCGTTAGAAAGTGAGATTTTTTTACCAATACTTGGAAGAATACGAAATTTTTCTGCAGTTTCAAGTCCTTTTATACCTTTATCAACAAATCCAATCCCCATCAGTGCGTCTTTTAATTTACCTTTTTTCAGGCTATTTCCCAAGCCCTTAATCGTGTTACGCAAAGAAAAATCACCTTTAATTGTATAAAGTAGCCAAGGGATCAAACCAATAAAAAATATAGATATGGAATTTAAACTCCATGGGTTAAGTTCTAGAATCATTTCAGAACGAAAATTGTATCTATATAACATCCACATAATTATTGGCATTGAAAGGAATGCCAATTCTACGAATATAATCTCGGAAACCGTTTTAATAGTATTCTTAAGGTCTATTTTACTTTCCTTTTTTACTTCATTTACTTCCCCAATAATCTTTTGATCTCTCAATTCTCTATATATTATTTTTATAGGGCCAAAATAAATGATGGTTCTCATTAAATACAAGAAAAATACTATTGAAACAAACCCATACCAAGGGTTAATTGGGTATGGGAAAAAATTATTCACAAG
>PAAW01000039.1 GCA_002699515.1 Methanobacteriota archaeon | reverse complement strand
ATTACTGAAGACGAGGTATGCGATATTTTAAAGAAATATGGCGTACCAGATAAAGTTCACAATATAAATTTGTATAAACGCGCATTTGTTCATAAATCATATTGTAAAAGACCCGCACTTGAAAATGAAGCAAATGAAGTAATCATAGCAGATAAACCATCTGATTGTATGAAACTTAAAACAAAATCAAATGAACGATTAGAATTTTTAGGAGATGGTGTTTTAGAATGTATAACTAAATATTATTTATATAGAAGATTTCCCAAAGCTAATGAAGGCTTTATGACAGAAAAAAAAATCGCAATTGTCAAAAATGAATCAATTGGAAAGTTAGCTTATGAAATGGGTCTGAATAAATGGTATATCATGTCTGCGAATGCTGAAGAAAAGAAAACAAGAACAAATCTAAAAAAACTAGGATGTTTGTTTGAAGCATTTTTAGGTGCTTTATTTTTAGATTTCAATAAGATAGATATTAATGATTCTGATGACTGGTTTAAAAACGTTTTTGTAACTGGACCTGGATTTCAAATATCTCAAATTTTCTTAGAAACTATTTTCGAAAAACATATCAATTGGACACAACTTATCCAAAGTGATGAAAATTATAAAAATATATTACAAGTTAAACTACAAAAAGCATTTCAAGTTACACCCATTTATCGAGAAATTTCTGAATGGGACGAGGAATTTGGATATCATATGGGGGTTTATTTATGTTTAAACAAAAAAAGTCACGAGTTCACACCTCAAGATGATGATATAAAGACAATAGAATCTTTTGGGTCTTTTGCTAATTTAATTGAAGCGTGGGAATTTAGAGATGATAAATGGGATACCGGATTAGTTGTATTTCTTGGTGAAAGTAAACATAAAATCAAAAAGAAAGCAGAACAAGCAGCATGTAAAATATCAATAGATTCGCTAGTATAATTATTTGCGACTATACTTATAATTATTATTTTCAACAATTACTGTATGTTTTACATTTTTTAATTTATTAATTGTATTTGTTATGTAATGAACCTGTCTTATTAGCACAGGTGAACTTTTAAAATCTTTTACTTTTTTTTCAGAAATGTTGATTTTTAAATTTTTTTTATGTTTCATATAATAATTTATAATAAATTATACTTTTTAATACATTAAAATAATAAAAAGTATAAAACTTTTTTATACTTAATCTTTATATAGATGTCGGAAAAACTTTTAGACATGTTATCTCAAAAAAAAGAATGGGAAAAACGTAAACCTGTGGAAATCAAATTAGAAAGCGGACAAGTAAGAATAGCCCAAAAATTAACAAAATCAGACGGCACATATAATATTAAAGCTTTAAGAGAAAGACTAAGAAATAAAGGACTAAGTGTTCCAAAATTGTTTGATTCTTCTCAAACAATAGAGGGTAAAAAAGAATCAAAATCAGGAGAAGACAGGGTAGAAGATATATTAAAACCTATGGTAAGAGAAGAAGAGGAGCCAGAAGTAGAGCCAGTGGAGGAGCCAGAAGAAGAGCCAGAAGAAGGAAGGGGTGGTGAAGAAAAAAAAGATTCTCGTTCAGATAAAAAGCGTCCCCTTAGAAAAAAGATGGATAAATCAAAAATCAGAAGAAGAAAAACAGAGCAGGAAATAGAAGAAGTTATTTTAGAGTTACCTCCGGAAACAATACAAATAGAAGATAGACCAATCCAAGACAGATTACCCAATAAAGACCCTAGTGTGAATATTAAAGCGCCTCGATATTATTTAAACAACAGAGAATTTTTCGTTAATTTTGTAAATTCTATTTTTAAACCATATGCCGACACAATAGCAGCTCAAAAAGAAGAGGATATAACATGTGATTCATTGAATAAATCTAAATCAAAAGGATTTTCTTTAATGCTTCATCAACAAATAATACGAGATTATTTGAACGTATATACACCATATAGAGGTTTATTATTATTTCATGGATTGGGAGCAGGTAAAACATGTGCTTCTATTGGTATTGCCGAAGGTTTGAAAACAACAAATCAAATAGTTGTCATGACTCCTGCATCTCTGAGAGCTAATTATATAAGCGAATTAAAACATTGCGGAGACCCCTTATATAAGATGAATCAATGGTGGGAAAAAATTAAAGTTAAAAATAATTTACATCTGGCTAAGGCATTATCAGAAATAATACATTTACCTTATAAATTTATTTTAAAGCAAGGATGGGTTTGGATGGTAGATGTAAAAAAAGACAGTAATTACAAAAAATTGTCATCAGAAGACCAAACATCTATAAATAAACAAATTGAATTTATGATTAGAAAAAAATACACGTTTATAAATTATAATGGCATAAGAAATCAAAATTTAAATGATTTAATAAATGATGAATGTGACAATGATATTGAGGCTGAATATAATGGAAAAGAAGAAGATAAAAATGATTATTATGATAATTTAATCGAAACAAAAAAATGTAAAAATCCATTTGATAATAAAGTAATAATAATAGACGAAGCACATAATTTTGTAAGTAGAATTGTCAATAAATTAAAAAGCAAAAAAAAAACATTATCTATAAGACTTTATGAGTATATTTTAAGTGCTAATAACTGTCGAGTTATATTTTTAACAGGAACTCCTGTTATTAATTATCCAAATGAAATAGCTGTGTTATTTAATATGTTGAGAGGATATATAAAAACTTTTTATATAAAACTAGATACATCCGAAACATCCGTTAAAATAAATCAAAAAAAAGTAATGAATATTTTCAAAAATGCTGGGTTAGTTGATTATATAGAATATAGTCCAAGTAAATCAACATTGATTATAACTAGAAATCCGTTTGGCTTTCAAACAAAACTAAAAAAAAAAGATTCATCCTATATGGGTGTGAAAAAACATAAATTAGGGTTAAAAAACGATAAACAATTTATAGCATCTATCAAAAGTATTTTGAGAGAAAATAATATTAATATTTCTTCAAATATAAAAATAAAAAATCACAAAGCTCTCCCAGATAATATAGATATATTCAGAGATATTTTTATAGATTCTGTAACAGGTCAATTAAAAGAAGAAAATTTATTTAAAAGACGTATAATAGGTTTGACATCATATTTTAGAAGTGCTTCTGAGGCATTATTGCCTGAATATGATGCAACACCAAAATACAATCATCTAGAAAAAATAGCAATGAGCCCATATCAGATAGGTGTTTATGAAAAAGCAAGAGCTGCTGAAAGAAAAGAAGAAGATAGAAATAGAAAAAAAAAATCAAAAGGTAAAGATGATATATATCAAGAAACAACATCAACATACAGAATTTTTTCTAGAGCTTTTTGTAATTTTGTTTTTCCCGAAGAAAATGTTAAATTAGGTGAAAAAACTTTTTTTTTGAATCGACCTATGCCGAAATCAGACCAAACATTGGAAGAAGCTATAACTACAAAAAAAACAAAAAGAGATAAAGAAGAAGGTATAACTAAAAAATCATCAGCCGACGAAGATATTGTAGATGGTGCGGGGGCAAATGACAAATTAGATAATTCAGATGGTTTATACACTAGAGAAGATATAGACGATATTAATAAGTTGAACTCTGAACAAACAGACTCTAGTTATAAATCTAGAATAGATTTTTCTTTAAAATTATTGGAAAAAAATGGTAGTAAATATTTATCTAAATCTGGTTTAAAACAATATGGTCCAAAATTTTTACGTGTTTTAAATAATATTTTAAATCCAAACAATGTTGGATTACATCTGATTTATTCTCAATTTAGAACTCTTGAAGGAGTAGGAATATTGTCCTTAGTATTAAAACAAAATGGTTTCGCGCAATTCAAAATATCTAAATCACGACCATTTAAAATAGATATAGCACCTGAAGATGAGGGTAAACCAATGTTTGGTTTATATACAGGAACTGAAACAGTAGAAGAAAAAGAGATTATAAGAAATATATTTAATGGAGATTGGGAAAAAATTCCAAGTTCATTGAGTAAAGAATTAAAAAAAAGAACACAAAATAATAACTTAGGAGAAATTATTAAAGTACTGATGATTACAAGTAGTGGTAGTGAAGGTATTACATTAAAAAATACACGGTATGTTCATTTGATAGAACCATACTGGCACCCTGTTAGAACAGACCAAGTTATTGGTAGAGCCAGAAGAATATGTAGTCATAAAGATTTACCTATTACCCCAATTAATCTTAGAACAGTTGAAGTATTTACATATTTAATGACATTTACTGATAAACAAATTAATGGTGATAAAACTGCTGAAAGAAAAGAAGACCAAAATCCATTAGTTAGTCAAGCTTTGAAAAATTCAAAGGCAGACAAAAGTAAAATAGATAAAACAACTGTATTTACAAGTGACGAAACATTATTTGAAATTTCAAATATTAAAAAAACAACAAATAATTCAATACTGAAGGCCATAAAAGAATCTTCCATAGACTGTGTTATTCATTCAAAATCTAATAAAAAAGAAGGTATTGCGTGTTATTCATTTGGTTCACCATCTACAAATACATTTTCTTTTAAACCAAATTATTCAACAGAAGAAAAAGACTCTGTTGAAAAACAAAATTATAAACCTGTAACATGGGAAGCATTTCCAATCACTGTAGCAGGTGTAAAATATGCACAAAAAAGAACCCATCCTAATCCACAAACAAAATTAGAAAAAAAATTGGGCGAACTTTATGATTTTGATAGTTATATTCTAGCAAAATCCGGTAAAGGTAAACCTATTTTAATAGGTAAAATAGATTGGAAGGACGATAGAAAACAAAAAATAAAATACATACCTCTTTAATTATTTTCATCCTTTGGTACCAATAAACTAATAATTTTTTCTTGATTTGATATTATTGTTTTTAAATTTTCCATAATATCATCATTTGTAATTTCTTTTTTTTTCTTTAATTTAGAGAACAATGTATTTAAACCACCGTTAGTGTCGTTCACTTGGAATCTAACCTTTTTTTCTTTCTTTTGTACATTATTATAAGGTATATTAACAGATTCTAAATTTATATTACTGTTTTTTTCTATTTTTATTTTTGGAGTATCTTCTTCTCTATTTAACCATTTTTGCGCTTGTTTATTATTACTATATTTACCCGTAATACGTTCTAATTCTTTTTGTCTATCGGCCAATGTTTGGTTCATTATTACATCTAAATTTTGGATTGGAAAATCTTCTTCACCATCCGCAAAATCAATCTCCTTGGGTTTAATTGGATTTAAAAGCTTATTGTAATTTTGTTGCTTTTCTTCAAAATTATTTTTAGTTGGTGCATTGGATTTTTTTATAGGTTGGGGTTTATTTTGATTTAAACTTAATAAATAATTGTAACTTAACTCAATTATTTTTTTATTTATTTCATTTAATGAACTATAATCTAATCTTTGTGTATGAAAAAACGCACATTGTTTATCTATAAATGTTGTAATAATATTTGGATTGGTTATTCCAATATTGTTATCCTTAACAATATCTGATAATAATTCATATAACATTTCTTTGTTTGAATTGTTAATAACTGACATTAAATAAATACATAGAATAAACTTTAATTTATTTAATGATTAAAATAAATTTTTCTTAATTTTTTCATATAGCTGTCTTTAATTCTTTTATTTAAAAATTTATCAAACGGTCTACCTTTTATCATTTCTATAATGAAATATAAAGAATACATACCGCATTCACTATCACTAAATTGATGTCTTCTTTTATTTTCTATATATTTATACTCTACATTATTACCAACATTTAATGATTGTTTTTGAACCTTATTTTTAAATTTATTAATTTGTTTGGGTATTTTTTCACCATAACTATCCAAATAATATATTTCTCTTTTTTTTGTATTTATAAACATAGCAACCCAATGTGACCCGGGTTTATTATGTTTATCTAAATTAAAAATTATACCTATTTTTGTTTTATTATCTCTTAGTGTTTTTTTTAAACTAAATTCACATAATTCTTCCCAAACGCATTCTCCGTATGCTAAATGTTTGTCATAATCTATGGGAGACGGACCCAAAAATTCGAATGATTTATATGTTTTTTCATATTGATTCATAACGTCTAATATATCTATACTTGTTAACCACTCGACAGGATTTTTTTTCCATTCTTTTGGAGCTTTTGGAGCAAATGTATTTTTTTTTAATGTTAAATCTACATTTTCTTTTATAGATTTATGTCTTAACCAACATGATTCTCTATTACATGTATTGTTCATCACGTAACGCAATGATTTCCAAATATTCAACGGTTCATTACTTAATATTTTTCGGTCTGGATGTTTAATATTCCAAATATTTTTGAGTTTATGTAACCCGCGTTTTGTATAACAAGTAAAATCTAATCTATCTCTTTTAAGTTTTGGTGAACATTTTGATTTTTTAAACTTATATGTTTTTCTTTTTCTTTTTCTTGGTTTCTTTTTTCTTGTTTTTCTATATCTTTTTGATTGGGGCATACTATAAATTAGTTAGATTATTCTTTATTTTAATTCAATCCTTTTTTTCTATATTTTTCATCTTTTAAATTGTATATTTTCTTTTTAGGTATTATTATTTTTTTTTTAGATTTTTCTTTTACAACAATGGGTAAAAAATCTTTTATGGTTTTGGGTTTCATTTCTTTTGTTTTCATAATTAAATCATCCGCATTCATATTACTAATAATATTTGTCTTTTTTTTCTTTTTTGGAATATCATTGTATTCTTTTTGAATCAAATCTTTTTTATCTATAAATTTGTAATGAGCAATTAAATTATTAGCGAATTCAAAAAACGCATTATCCAAATCTTCATTTATTTTATTTCCTCTTAAATATTCTTTTGTATCATTTAAAATTCTTTTTCTATAAAATTTAATTTCTTCTGTATATTTTGAATCATTATTGGATTTATTATATTTAAATTTAAAGTTAGGATTCGTTAAATATAATAAGTCTATTTGAGCATTTTTAGATATATCCATATAAATATATTGCTTATTTGTTTATTTCATTTTTAAATTTTTTATTTGTTGGTCTGTGTGATTGTGAAATACTTTGTGTCCTAAATTACATTTATTAGGATTATGGGGGTTGAATCTAGGGGTTTTAAATAATAATTTATTGGTCATCGCTACAGGTTTTGTTGTGGGTACAAGATAACTTGAATTATACATATCACTATAACTACCTGGTATAAATTTGCTTTGAGCGCAATGTTGAGCAGGATTGAATGAATTATGTAAAGCAGATTCAATATCTACATTATTTACATAACCTTCTCTTGGACCCTTTTGTCCAGGATTGAACATAGTTGTTTGGTTATAATCTTCAAATTTAGCTTTTTTAACAGTCATTGGTTTATAATTATCCGAAGTTGATAAAACGGTTGCATATGTATCAACCGGTCTAGTAAAATAAGATAATGTCATCTGATTACTTGGTCTATTTCTACTATACATTCTATCGCTTAATTCTTTTGTTCTATTCATTTGACAATAATAAACATCATGTAATGTGGGCATCATACTTAAATATATATAATATTATTATTTTATTATATTGACAAATAAGTTAAAAAGTAGTGCGTAAATTATATATTATGTGTGGTATATTTTCCATATTAAATAATAAATATCTACCTATTCAAGATATAAAAAAGGATTTTTTGAAAGGTTCTAAAAGAGGGCCTGAATATAGTGAACTTATTACTATTCCAAAATTTGATACAACTTTGGGATTTCACCGATTATCTATAAATGGTTTTAGGGAAAAAAAAGCAAATCAACCATTTAATATTAATAACGTCTTTTTGATTTGTAATGGTGAGATATATAATCATATGGAATTGGCAAATATTCTAAATATTGTACCAAATAGTCGTTCTGATTGTGAAATCATACTACACATGTATAATAGATATGGTATTGAACAAACTTTACAAATGTTAGATGGAGTTTTCTCATTTGTGTTAGTAGATACGTTGAAAAAAAAAACCTTTGTAGCCAGAGATACATATGGAATTAGACCATTATTTGTTAGCGCTCTTAATATTTATGTTGGACCGGACAAAAATTATACTTCCTTTGTTTTTGCTTCTGAATTAAAATCCCTGACAGATATTGGTAAAAATTTTAATCAAACTGTAAATCAATTTGAACCAGGACATTTAAGTGTATTTGATTTGAATGACGGACAGTTTGTACATTCTCATGACATTTGTTTTTCAGCACCAAATAGCTTCTCACCCATATGTACAGAAAATACTGCGGATATTTTAGAAAATATATATACTAAATTGTATCATGCTGTTGAAAAACGTGTAAAAAATACAGAAAGAGAAGTCGCATGCTTATTATCTGGGGGGTTAGACAGTAGTATTATTTGTGCATTAGTCAAACAAATACATAAGGGAGACTTACACACTTGGAGCATAGGGTTAAATGGAAGTGAAGATTTAAAATATGCTCAAAAGGTTGCCGACCATATTGGTTCTATTCATCATTCAATCGAAGTTGACGAAAAAGAATTTTTAGAAGCAATACCTGAAGTTATTTACAATATAGAAAGTTATGATACCACTACAGTAAGAGCTAGTGTAGGCAATTGGCTAATCTGTAAAAAAATAAAAGAGCAAAGTAATGCTAAAGTTATATTTAATGGTGATGGAGCAGATGAAGTAATGGGTGGTTATCTTTACTTTCATAAAAGTCCGGATAGTATTGCTTTCGATAAAGAATGTCGTAAATTATTGTCAAATATACATTATTTTGATGTATTGCGGTCTGATAGAAGTATAGCTTCTCATGGTTTAGAACCAAGAACTCCTTTTTTGGATAGGTCATTTGTTCAATATTATCTATCTATTAATCCAGTATTGAGAGACCATGGTTGTACAAATAACGCAGAGAAATATTTGATTAGAGAAGCTATAAACAGTATCCGTCCAAACTTATTACCAAAAGAAGTTTTATTTAGAACAAAGGAAGCTTTTAGTGATGGTGTGTCTAAACAAAGTAAATCTTGGTATGAAATTATACAAGATTTTGTTAAAACTAAATTTGAACATTATAATGGTGTGAAAGAATCTGATATATTAAAAAATTATAATCCATATATTCACAATAGACCCACCACTTTAGAACAATTATATTATAGAGATTTATTCTCAGAATATTTCTCCTGTTCTACAGCCAAAAATGTTATACCTTATTTTTGGATGCCTAATTTTGTAAACGCCACAGATGCTTCCGCGAGAACATTAGATATTTATAAGGAAAAAATATAAAGAAAAAATATATATATTATATTACTATGTATCGTATTTCTTGTTCAAAGTGTTTAGGTACCGGGTTTATTAAAAACAAAATTACCTATTGCGAAAACAACAAGTTTAAAATATTTTCACATTCCTGTTATAAATGTGAAAATAAAAAAGCAGAATTATCCGGCAAATTTACTATTTGCGACAAATGTTATGGTGATGGGTATACTTACAAAAAATTAGAAAAAGAAATTAAATAATTTTCTTGTTTTTTTTATACGTTTTCTTCTTTTTTTCCTTGAAATATTATGTTTATTTTCTTTTGTGAAAGATTTTAATTTACTTAATATTTCCCTTGAATAATTTTTTCTAGAACTTATCTGTGATTCATTATATGTAAATCCCAATGGGTCTGTTTTAGAGAATTCTATTACATTACAGGTAAAACAATTATGTTCCGATTTTTTTATTATTTTGCCTAATGTAGATTTTAAAAATTTTTTACACATAGTAGAAAATAATATATCGTGTTTATAGGCCTTTACATGAATATAATTAATATTGGGGTGTATCATGTGAGGGTGAGTTTGGTCATCTAAGAAACATATTTTATCATTTACCATTAAACTACCAGCTTTTAATAAGTCTTTGTATGTTTTATTATGAGTGGTTCTATTTTTTTCATAAACTTTATTACCAACCTTCCAAGCAGTTATTGTTCTATCAAATAATTTGTAATTTAATTTATATTCAATATAATTTTTAATTTGATATGTCCAACTTTTTGGACCCATATTATTTGTATAAATCAAAATTTTCGGAGTTTTTAATTTAATCTTTAATTTTTTTAAAAACTTAAAAATAGACATAGTATCTGGTCTAAATATTTCGGGAAACATATCAAAAATTTTATATACT
>PAAW01000038.1 GCA_002699515.1 Methanobacteriota archaeon | reverse complement strand
TTTTTTATTGAATACCATTTTGCTTTATCAAATTCTGTTTGTTCTTCTAAATCAAAGTCAGGTGCATCTATTGAAACGTGAAGATGGAAAAAACGATTATGAAACCTCATTGGGGCAAAAATAGGAGTAATTCTTTCACGTATTAATGTTAAACCAGTAGGGTCAAATTTAATATTATTAGCAATTACTTCTTTCAACCAATTTTCTTTATTTTCGAGAACAGAGAGCCTTATTTTTTTATCAACTGAACATATTTTATTATTATTAATCGTAAGTCCTAATTCTTCACATAACTCGCGAACAATACAAATTTTCATAGCACCATGTTCATCGGCATCTAAATTTAATTTTGTTACAGATTCTATGTCTTTACGACTTAATCCCCCTCCTGGAAATGACCAAAAATTAGGGAAAGCACGCATTGATTTGGCTCTTTTTCCGAGTAAAATTTCAATCTCACCGTTATTTGAACGTGTCAACATTAATGAAGCACTGTCACGAATAGGGGCTGCAGAAACAGCATCAAAATTTAGCCCAGAGGGTACTTCGCTCACAACACTGGTACGAGAGATACATTTTCAAATAAACTCTATTTTATGTGTGATTGTGTTATGCGTTAAACATGGGACCCACATTAAAGATATCACATCGAACGAAAGATGGCGGAACTGCTTATCCTGTTCATATACCTCAGTTTGGATTAGGTGTATTTTTAGCACCTGCGGATGGGACTTGTAAAAATGCTTGTCTTTGGGCTATAAAAGCAGGATATCGGCACATAGATACTGCTGCAGTTTATCGAAATGAAGAAGAGGTAGGCCAGGCTATAGTGGAGTCAGGGATAGATCGTTCTGAATTATTTATTACTACAAAATTAAGAAGAGTTGATGCATTAGGTTATCAAGAGACTTTGGATAGATGTGATGAGAGTTTACAAAAATTGGGTTTAGATTTTGTAGATTTATATTTGGTTCATGCTCCTCCCGAAAACAAATCTTCTCGGAAAGATGTGTGGAGAGCTATGGAAGAGATTTTGGAGTCTGGAAAAGCTAGAGCAATTGGTGTTTCAAATTATGGGCCACATCATTTAGAAGAATTATTAGAAAATTCAAATTATGGGCCCTCTGTTAATCAAATTGAGATACATTTGTGGCTTCAAAGACCATATTTAATCAAGGCGACACGTAATTCAGGTGCTGCTCCTATGGCTTACAGCCCTTTGGCTAGGGGTCAAAAAGTAAATGATGAAAAGTTAATTTCTTTATCAAAAGAATTGGGAATCACTCCAGCACAAATAGCAATAAAATGGTGTATGGATCAAGGATATATTACAATTCCTAAATCTGCAAATCAAATGAGAATAATTGAAAATTTAAACTCACTTGAAATAGAATTAGATGAAAAAACAAATTTGATTTTGAAAGGTTTTGATGAAGATTATATTTCGGGATGGAACCCTACTGTTGATCCATGAGGTAATTAAATGAGTAGAGAAGACCCCTTGGAACCATTATATGATCAAATGGATGAAGAGGATAAGAAAAAAGAAAAAAGAAAAAATATAACAAGAATGAGTGTTAGTTGGTTTGTTGGTTTTATGTTAACAGCATCATTAATAAGTTACATGGTAAAATATATTCAATAAAGGTGAGATTATTTCAGATAGACCAATTTTGTATACATTTCGTAGATGTCCTTATGCTATGAGGGCAAGAATGTCAATTATACGCACATCATTTGAATATGAACATAGAGAAGTAATCCTTAGAGATAGGCCAGAACATATGTTAAAAATTTCTCCTAAGGGAACAGTTCCAGTGTTATTGTTAAATGATGGTACTGTAATTGAAGAAAGTTTAGAAATAATGCAGTATGTATTGGATTGGAAATTAACTGATGATGAGAATTATTGGGTGACACGCAACGATGAAGAATTTAAATTTCACTTAGATCGCTATAAATATCCAAATAGATATGAAAATGTAGACTGTCTTGAGCATAGAAATAAAGCTTCCAAGTTTCTTGTTGAATTAGATAAAAAAATATCAACTAATAAAATTTCTTTGCCATTAAATGATGCTTTATTTCCATTTGTAAGGCAATTTGCAAATCACAATAGGGAATGGTTTGATTCGCAAAAGTGGTCGAATTTACATTCATGGTTAAAAAATAATTTAGAAAGTGAAGAATTTAAAATTTGTATGAAAAAATATCCTCAGTGGATAAAAGAGTAGCCCCTCTCGGATTTGAACCGAGGTCACAAGGACCAGAACCTTGTATGATGGACCGCTACACTAAGGGGCTTATGCGAAAAAACTACCACTAGAAAGTAATGAATAAATTGCCAATATAAAGAAAATTATGATTAAAATGGTACCAACTATTGTCAATACTGATAAAGTAATTGAAACCCCGAGTATACTAAATTGAATGACTTTTGTAGTATTGTCAATTAATGTATTATTTTTTGTATTATTTTTATTTGAGGTATTAACAATAAATTTCCCCTCCACCTGATTTTTTAAAGGGTCTGATACTTTTAATCTATCATCCCCCTCTTTTCTTACAGAATAACCAACAATAGCTAGTGTCAAAGAAAGTGGAAGTAGTATACAACATGCCGTAAATAATTTATTCATGGTCTCTGTTTCACCCCAGCTAGCTCCTGAACATGAAGGATATTCTTCTCCATCAATAATTGCAGTCTCCCTATATTCTTCAGGACACATAGATTCATAGGTAAATGCACTGAAAAATGTTACAATAGAAATTATCATTAAAATTGCGGCAGAAATCGAAATTGTCAAAGAAACTTTTTTCGAATCCAAACTTTTGATCTTTTGAAAAATTATTTGTGCACCTGTAGTGAAAAATGAAAAAATATCACTAATGTCTAAATCGTTAATTTCTCCACCATTTATTTCTTGTTCATATGAGCATACAGGACATTTTATATTTCCATTATACGATTTAGGAATTTTTAGTATTGTATCACATTCTGCACATTTAAATTTAACTTTCTTTTCCAATACAGTTGTATTTTCTTTTGAATTTTCAACAAGATCATGTTCTTCTAATCTATTGATTAAGACGCTTTTTGTGCCTGAAACAGGTAACTTTTTTGATTTTAATATTTCTTTTAATTCAACAATAGTCATATCATTATATTTTGAGAATGGCTTCGTCAAGATAAATCACCAAATTTCAAAGAATGTCATCAGTTAAGTCATCTGAACCTTCTTCAAATTCATCAAGTAGACTATCATCAATCTCAACCTTTTCATTATTTGGAGGAGGAACGGAATTGTCTTTTTCAGAAAGTGTAAATTCTGCAACTAATCTTAATGGTTCACCATTTGAAATTTCACCTTTGAATTCTTTTTTTGTCCCTTCCATATCAACTAGAACCGCAAATTCAGTAGGATCCTTGTTGCTTCTGAAACCTTTGTTGTGTTTTGCATAATGGTGGATATAAACCTTGTAAGTACCTCTTGGCGCTTTATTTTCTGGCCAATATACATTTTCAACAGGTTTCCTGGATGCAGGTTTTACATTCATATCAACATCTAATTCTCCGCCACATTTTGAATTACGGTTGTCAAAAAATATTCTTTCACCAGATGGGCACACAACATGTAAATCTAAATCATTAAAATTATTCCATATTAAAGAAATTTGAACATCTCCCGTTTTTGCACCTTCACGAGCTAATCTTTCAGCAAATTCATCAGTATTTTCTTCTGATACTTCAGCACTCTTAATACCCTCAATTTCAGCAATTGATACTTGTTGATTAATGTTATTTACATTACTTCTTGCCCATTCAGAACGTTGTTCTAAATTACTTTCAATTTCTTCTGGGCTTTCTTCATAATCATCATAATTATCGTCTTCTGGGCTTTCTTCAGATAATATTTCTGGTTGAGTTCTACGTACTTTTTTAAGTTTACTTTTTGGAAGAATTTCTTCAAAAGCATGTCCATATACGGCACGACTACGATCTAATGGGGCTAGTTCTCTTCGGAATAATACAACCCACATTCCAAATATGAATCCAAGGCCAAATACACCAGCAAGTGCAACCCCAATTACGTCAGCCATTGTACAGCGTAAGTGGTAAGTGTAATTATTTCTTGGGAATAGAATTAATCACGAATTTCTAAATTAAAACTTCTTTAAAAATTAGAATTTTTAATTTAAAAACGCCGAATTTATTTTTTCTAACATTTCTTTACTTGGCCTTAAATCATTATCAGTGACATCTATTAAAGGTAAATCAACAAGCCCTAAATCTTCAACTAATGATGCTTTTGTATTATCAAAGTATAGTAGGCCTGTAACGTGTTTTGCATTGGTTTCAGCATCATGTAATGCTCCTAGTGCCTGCATTGCACTAGTAGGGTCATGTTCTTCTGAAATAGTTTCTAACCTAATAGTAGAGCCATCATGTAAGGTAATGTCTTTGAAATGGCCTTCAGGGACCTCTACTTCTGAAATTGGATTAAAATGTGGAATATAATCTGTCATGTGTAGAGTAACTTCATTTTCTTTAACATACCCATATGATTTCATTGATTCGTCATTATTGTTGAAGGTAACACAAGGTGAAATTACATCAATAAGGGCAAAACCTTTGTGTGACATTGCCGCTTTTAATAATGCCTTTAATTGCTTTTTTGAACCTGAAAATGATCTAGCAACAAAAGTACATCCAAGATTTATTGCCAAAGCACACAAGTCTATTGGCTGAGTTTCATTTATCGCTCCTTTCTTTTTCTTAGAACCAATATCAGCAGTAGCAGAATATTGACCTTTTGTAAGTCCATAAACTCCGTTATTTTCCACAATATACACCATATCCATATTTCTTCTAATAGCATGGATTAATTGACCTATTCCAATAGATGCTGAGTCACCATCTCCAGAAACGCCGATGTATAGGAGATCTTTGTTTACGGCATAGGCCCCTGTGGTTACAGATGGCATTCTTCCATGAACCGTATTGAAGCCATGTGATTGTCCAAGATAGTAAGCAGGTGTTTTAGATGAACATCCAATGCCTGACATTTTAGCAATTTTATGTGGTTCTACACCATTTTCCCATGCAGCACTAATAATGACACTAGATATTTGATCATGTCCACAACCAGGACACAAAGAAGACTTTCCTCCAGAATAACTATCCTTCGGCTCGTTAATTACATTCAGTTTAACAGTTCTTTCACGTTTTCCACTCATTTTTCCACATCCTGTAATATTTCTAGAATTAAATCAGCATATATTTTTCCTCTTGGAGGCATTCCATCAGAATAAGCCACACTACGAAGTTTCGGAACAAGATCTATTGGAATTTCTTTTCTTAAAATACCATAAAGTTGCCCATCACGATTAATTTCTAAAACTATTGTAGTTTCATGTCTTTCTATAAATTTTTCAATTTCGCTATGAGCAGGTAAAGCTCGAAGTCTACATTGGCTTACTTTAAGTCCCGTAGCCTCAAGCAAATCATCAATTTCTTGAATCGTATTTTCCATACTTCCAAGATAGATAATACCAATTTCACATTCGCTTTCCTCTCTTAAAATTGGTGCTGGAAGAACATCTCTAGAACTATCTATTTTTTCTCTTAAACGTTTCATTAATTGAAGATAATCATGTGGTTTTTCTGAGTAAACACCCATGGGGTTGTGTCCAGTTCCACGATAAAGAATTGGAGCCATTCCAGAACCAGGAAGAGTTCTATAAGGTATCCCGTCTCCATCTACATCTAGATATCTTCCAAATTCTTCGAATGCATCAAAAATATCTTTATCACGAATTACTTTGCCTCGATCCATAACTTCGTTAGGATATTCAAATCCAGAACAAGCCCATCTATTCATTCCTAAATCCAAGTCACTCATGCCAAAAACAGGAGTTTGAAATCTTTCGGTAATGTCAAAAGCTCTCCAACCGAATTCAAAACACTCTTCAACAGTTCCAGGAAATAATACGATGTGTTGTGTATCTCCATGACTGCCTTCGTAAAGTAAAGTGATATCTGATTGTTGAGTTCTGGTTGGTAACCCTGTTGAAGGACCTACTCTACATACATCCCAAAATACTGAAGGAATTTCAGCAAAATAAGCTAACCCTATGAATTCTTGCATTAGCGAAATCCCAGGTCCAGAGGTGGCAGTCATACCTCGTCCACCAGCCCATCCTGCTCCTAGCACCATTCCTGCTGCAGCGAGTTCGTCTTCAGCCTGAATAACAGCACAATTTGCTTCCCCGTCATCATTTGTTCTAATTTTTGGAATCCATGCAATCATAGCTTCAGCCAATGAAGATGATGGGGTGATTGGATACCATGACAACATTTGTGCACCTCCAAATAGACAACCTAGTGCAACAGCTTCATTTCCTTCAACAAAGAATTGCTTCACTTCAATTTCTCTTTCTTTGACAACGTAAGGATCTTTTTTTGTTAGATTTTCTCTGAAATGTTCCCTACCTAATTCTATTGCATTTGTATTAAGCTCTATAGCAGACTCTTTTCCCTTAAATTGTGCTTTTATTGCAGACTCTAAGGCAGATTGCTTGATTCCAAGAAGTTCGGCCAAAGCCCCAACATAAACAATGTTAGTAATTAATTTTGCAAGTTTTGGATTAATGCTTCGAGCTATTTTAGTCATTGGGATGGGGTATGATACTACATCTTCCCTGTTCATCTCTAGTTTTGAATTTTCATTCCAAACAACAACAGTTCCTGGTTCTAGTGCTGCTATATCTTCTTCCCATGTTGCAGGGTTCACCAAAACTTGAATGTCTGTTCTGTTTCCAGGTGCTTGGTATCCATTTTCAGATAGGCGAATAATGTACCAAGTAGGCAATCCTGAAATGTTTGATGGAAAGAGATTTTTACCACTAACAGGAATTCCCATCTCAAAAAGTGATTGTAGGAGTATTAAATTTGCTGATTGGGAACCAGTACCGTTTGCAGTTGCTACGTTTATTGTAAAATCATTGACAATATTTTCCATTTTCATAACCTTTTTAATTCCCGAGGTTCTCTTAGATGATCCGAGTTTTTGTATCCCCTTGAATGATATGGTTTAGAAAGCCGTCCTTCAAGGTATTGGTGTTTTTTATCGATCTTATTCTATCATCTACTTTCAAAAATAAGAAGCGGGTCGGCAATGTTATGGCGAAGAAGTCGGAAAACCCATTTGAAAAGGCAAAATCACATTTGGATAACGGAAAACCAGAACAAGCATTGAAGATTTTAAGGGAAAATTGGGATGCAGAAAACGAATCTTCTAGAACATACAAATTAGCGGGAGATGCTAAAGTGCAAATGGCATCATTAACAGATAGTCTTTTTGAGAAAAAGAAATTATTGCGTGATGGATTAAAGCAATATACAACCTCATTGCAACTTGATCCCAAAAATAAAGAAACAGTCCAAGCAAAAAACATGCTCGAAAATAGTATGATGGAGGCGGGTATTAGGGTTTCTAGATTTCCAAAATTAATTAGTGATCAAACACCTACATTTTGGGGATTAATTCTGATACCAATGATTATTATTGGAGGAATAGTTGCAGCAAAAGCACTTTTAGATGCTCAAAATAAATCAGATATAATGATTGAAGTAGACTTTAATGATCAACTGTCATCAACTCATGTACAAAATTTCAGAGTACATGCAGATAATGGTAATTATGATGGAGTAAAGTTTCACAGGATTATTGATGAATTTATGGTACAAGGTGGAGATTTTGAAAATCAAGATGGTACTGGTGGATATGCTTCTGCATGGTATGGATATTGTAATGGGCAAGCATCAGGAGATTCAACTTGCAATGGTGCTGGAGAAAATGCTTGGACAGTTCCAGATGAGGCAAATAATGGTTTAACACACAAACCAGGTGCTTTAGCAATGGCAAAAACTAGTAATCCAAATACTGGAGGAAGTCAATTTTATTTTGTTGACAAAGATAGTACACCAAGTCATTTAGATGGAGTGCATACAGTATTTGGCCAAGCAGTTTCAGGAAAAATTGATGGAAGTGTAGTTTCAGGAATTGATGCAATAGATAGAATCAGTTCTGTTACAACAGCAGCAGATGAACCAGTAGATGAAATCCCAACAATAGATAGGATAGAATTAGAAGGGGAATGTGATAGTACACCAGATTCAATTTGTAAAGCATTTATTTACATTAATTTTCTATAACTGTTGTTAAGACAAATTCATAGTAAGTTGCTTTGTCGCGTGTTTTAATGGGCACCTCACAATCATATCCAAAGAGTGAATTTGAATTATCAAATGGTAGCAAAGGGATGTTTTATGATATTTCTTCTGTAGAGGAAAAAACCAATTGTAAGGTTCAAAAATTACCATTTTCAATTAGAGTACTTCTTGAAGGGGCACTAAGAAATTGTGATGGTTTTTTAGTTACTGAAAAAGATGTGGAAAATATTGCTGAATGGACAGGTAATGGTGAAAGGTTAGAGATTCCATTTATGCCATCTAGAGTAATTCTACAGGATTTCACAGGAGTGCCTGCTGTAGTTGATATGGCAGCACTTAGAAATGCCATTGTTGAATTAAATGGTGACCCAGATGCAGTAAATCCCCAAGTTCCAGTAGATTTAGTAATTGATCATTCAGTTCAAGTAGATTTTTCAGGAGCACATTCTAACGCAAAGGAACTTAATTTAGAAATAGAATACGAAAGAAATATGGAACGTTATAAATTTTTGAAATGGGGTCAAAAAAATCTTAGCAAATTTCGAGCAATTCCTCCAGGAAGAGGCATTGTTCATCAAGTAAATTTAGAATGGATTGCTACAGTTGCAAGAGAAGAAGATGGAGTTTGGCTTTCAGATTCATTAGTAGGTACTGATTCTCATACAACTATGATTAATGGACTTGGAGTACTTGGTTGGGGCGTAGGTGGAATAGAAGCAGAAGCAGTAATGTTAGGGCAGCCAATATACATGCTCTCTCCAGATGTAGTTGGGATGAGATTAAATGGTACATTGTCCCCTGGAGTTACAGCTACAGATATGACGCTTAGAATTGTAGAATTACTTAGAGAACATGGAGTAGTTGGTAAGTTTGTAGAATTTTTTGGAGAAGGTATGGCGGCTCTTTCACTTCCAGATAGGGCAACAATTGCAAACATGGCTCCAGAATACGGGGCGACTTGTGGTTTTTTCCCTGTAGACGAAGTAACTTTGGAATATTTACGATTATCTGGAAGAGATTCCGAGCATGTTTCCAATGTTGAAGCATATTTTAAAGCGCAGTCTATGTGGTACGACCCTTCAGATCCTGAACCAGAATTTTCTACGGTTTTAGAATTAGATTTATCATCAATACAACCAGCATTAGCAGGACCTAAAAGGCCACAAGATCGAGTTAATCTTTCAGAAATGAAATCACATTTTATTAAAACACTTTCAGCACCAATTGGACATAGTGGCCATGGGCTTTCTTTTGAAAATTTAAATGATAAAATAAATATTGATGAGTATGAATTAACTCATGGAGATGTAGTAATTGCAGCAATTACTTCTTGTACTAATACTTCTAATCCAAGTGTAATGATTGCAGCGGGATTACTTGCAAAAAAAGCTAGAAAAAGAGGATTATCTGTAAAACCCTGGGTAAAAACCTCGCTTGCACCAGGTAGTAGAGTTGTAACTGAATATTATGATAAGGCTGGGTTAAGTGATTATTTGTCACAACTTGGATTTAATGTAGTGGGTTATGGTTGTACTACGTGCATTGGTAATTCAGGACCATTGCCAGAATCAATAGATAGTGCAATTATGGAAAAAGGACTTATTGTTGGTAGTGTAATCTCTGGTAATAGAAACTTTGAAGGAAGAGTGCATCAAAATGTGAAAGCAAGTTATTTGGCAAGCCCCCCGCTTGTTGTGGCTTATGCGTTAGCAGGAACTTTGAATATTGATTTACTTAATGATCCATTAGGTTTTGATCATGAAAACAAACCAGTCTTTTTAGTAGATATTTGGCCTTCGGATGAGGAATTAAAAGAAACAATTTCTCTAGCGATTACTCCAGAAATGTTCCAAGACAAATATTCTGATGTTATGCAAGAACCACTATGGGACTCAATCCCTGCAGCATCAAGTTCATTGTATGACTGGGAGCCAGATTCAACTTATATTAGATTGCCAACTTTCTTTGAAGGAATTAAACCACAGCCTGAAAAAATAGAACCTATTAAGGATGCTAGAGTATTATTGAAATTAGGTGATTCTGTAACTACAGACCATATTTCACCAGCGGGAGCGTTTCCCTCGTCAGGGCCAGCAGGACGTTATTTAATTGAAAATGGAGTAAAATTTTCTGACTTTAATTCATTCGGGAGCCGGAGAGGAAATCATGAAGTAATGATGAGAGGAACATTTGCAAATGTAAGAATTAGAAATCAATTAGCTCCAGGTACAGAAGGAGGAGTTACTACTTATTTGCCAACTAATGAGGTAATGGATATTTATGATGCATCAATGAGGTATCAATCCGAAAATGTACCTTTGGTTGTTCTTGCAGGAAGTCAATATGGTACAGGAAGTAGTAGAGATTGGGCTGCAAAAGGAACGTTATTACTTGGAGTAAAAGCAGTAATATCTACTTCCTTTGAAAGAATTCACCGTTCAAATTTAGTTGGTATGGGCATTCTTCCATTATGCTTTCAAGAAGGAGATGATGCAGATAGTTTAGGATTAGACGGAACCGAATATTTTTCAATTACTCTTGATAAAAATATAGTACCTTTACAAATGGTTGAAGTTACAGCAAAAAAAGAAAATGGAGACGTAATAAATTTCAAAGTGGAAGTTAGATTAGATACCCCCGTAGAAGTAGAATATTACATAAATGGAGGAATTCTTCATACTGTAGTTCGCAATTTAGCTAAATAAATATAATACTAAATAATAAATAATTGATTAAAAATCCGTGTATATGCAGCCAGAGATATACGGACCAGTGAGATATGTATATCAAGAAACAGATGATGATATCGAAATCATTATTGAAGGAGATTCTGCATGGGTTAAAGAAATAATTTCAGATTTAAGTTTAGAAGAAAAAGGATGGTTACAATCACTTGAAGGAGATAAAAATACTGACAGTATTAACGAATCATTGATATCGGAGGAAGATAATGTTGGTAGCATGGGGCCAACACCTAATCCTTCAAGTATTCCAATTGTGTTAAGGCCTATTGGAAGTTTAGATATCGATTCAAAATTAGATAATTATGGTGCTGCTGCGCAAGAACCTCCAACTATCGAAGAAATGGCTGAGGAGTTTGATCAATTAAAACAACCTGAACCTAAATCAGGACCATTAGTACAAGATCCTCTGCCTGAAGCATGGTTAGCAGAATTATTCAAGATTGGATTGAGCAGATTTGGAGTCACCACATTATCTTTTGATATTATTGAAGCAGTAGCTTCAGAAAAATTAGCTGAGATGGAAGGGATGGAATTAGAATTATGGTTAGAAAAACTGTATAGAATGGGTAAATTAATGAAAAAAACCGCAGGTAGCAACATTTCTTTTGGCCCAGTACCTGCCTGGATGAATTCATAATTTTAGGTAATTTTTTGTATGATTACACCCACGTAGTGGGTGGAATTAAACAAGCACACAAAACCAAAGGGATAATAACGATTTGCAGGTCGCCTGTATAGTGATTAAGCATGAATAGAGAACAACATCTTGGCGGCAAACGTTTCAGAAGTATTTCATTAGTTTTGATAATGCTATTATCTAGCCTTGCAGCAATTGACTTTGCAGGGGCTGCGGTATCTAGGCAATATACAACACATTACAACCCAACTGACATTGCAATTGCAGATTTTGATTGTGATGGACACAAAGATCTTGCTATAGCAACAGATTTTTCTCATAGGATTACTGTTTTGTGGAATGATGGTAATGGTGATTTTACAGAAAGAACAGATGTTTGGGTTTCCAATGCCCCTCGTAGAGAAGCAGATTGGACGGATATTGCATTTGCTGACAAAGTAGAAATCAAAAATAATGCAGACGGACCTACAGATATTGTGATTTGGCAAGCAAACTTACCATT
>PAAW01000037.1 GCA_002699515.1 Methanobacteriota archaeon | reverse complement strand
TATTTCTAAAGTTACAAAAGTAACAAAGAAAAAAATTCGTTTACTTTTTTCAGTTTTACTTTCTAACATTACAGTTTTCTTTGATATTTTAATAATTTTAGTTTTTGCTTATTTACTAGGAGGCGAAGGGAATGAAGAATCCTCTTATTTTATTTTCATAGAATTTATTGTAAATAATATCTATCTTCTTCCTTTTATAGTTGTATTTAGGACAATTGTTGTACTTGTTGAAAAAGTAAACATTCACGATCTTCAGTTACATGTTGAAAGAAATCTGAAAGCTTATGTATTGACTGAAGTGTATAAAAAAGGTAATTATTCTATTGCAGATGCAACTTTTTATACCAACGCATTAAGTGGTCATCTTTCTTACTTCTATGGCGCTTTAGCTGGAATGCTCAATAATATTATTCAAATTATCGTATATTCATCTTTCCTTCTTTATACAGATTTTCAAACAATATCAGCTTTTGCAGCAGGAGGGTTGATATTAATTTTCCCTACAAGGTTCCTTCTTCTAAAATCAAGAAAACATATGCATGAATCATGGGTGTTTAACCAAGAAGTTGGAAGAGATATACAAAGAGTAATTCAAAATTTATTTTTAATAAAGATACTTAAAACAAGTGAATATGAATTAGATTTATACAAAAAATCTTTAGTTGGTCTTCAGCAGTCTCAATTTAAGAATCTTGCTTACGGTACAATAAACTCTTTATTGCCAAACTTTTTGACAGTATTTACCATCTCAACACTCGTAGCATTTTTTAATTTTGCTTCAGTAATCACTCTTGAGTTTCTAGGAATTACTTTACGTCTTGTTCAAACAATTGGTAATACCAATAATACATTAAATATGCTGGTGAATTCATCTGTACATATTGAAAAATTTATGGAGTTCGAAGCAGACAAACTTCAGGTTGATCCAAGTTATTACAATATAAATGAAAAAAACCAAACAGCCGTTTCTTTAAATAAAATAAATTTTAAATATTTTAATTCTGATGAATTTATATTTGAGAACTTAGATTTAGAATTTCAAAAAGGAAAACACACTGTAGTAACAGGAGCAAATGGATCAGGAAAAAGCACTCTATTAGGGATAATATCTCAAATATATTACCCCGAAAAAGGGACCATAGATATATTTACTAAAAAAATAGGGTATGTTGGCGTTACACCATTAATAATTGATGGTTCACTAAAAGAAAATTTATTGTATGGGAATCAAGATAAGTCTGTATCTGATGAAACATTACTAGACACATTAGAAAGTTTTAACTTATTTGAGAACCAAGAGTATGATCTGGATTTTGAAGTCAGCAATAGAACTTTGTCTTCTGGACAAATGCAAAAAATTTCATTCATGAGAGCTCTGCTTGCAAACTCCGAGCTATTACTACTAGATGAATCTACTTCAAATTTAGATGCTAAAACTAGAAATATGATTTTTAATATTCTTAAGAGTAAGAACATAACAATTATAAATTCAACTCATAACCATCAAGAGTTTGAATATGATCACCATGTAAATATAGAATTTGAGGATGAAGATAGGTTATTTGTAAACTTAGCTTAGTATTTGCGTATAAGTAGCAAATTCTTTATTTGATATTATTTCTAGAGAGTTATTTTCAACAACATATTCAAAAGCTTTTTTTCTGATGTCTGTTAAATCTTTCCTCTCCAATTCATCAATTAAATTGTTGATATTATCTAAGTCCGGTTGATAAATAAAACCGTTAACACCATCTTTTATGATCTCTGTGATGTTTTCGTCTTTAGGAGCTATTACTACACACCCTAAACTCATTGCTTCAAGTAAAGATTTAGGATTGCCCTCATAGAGTGAAGTGAGAACATAATATTTATGCTTAGAAATCAGATTTAAGACTTCGTTGTTGTTTATTTTCCCTAAAAAATTAACTTTACAATTCAGTTTTTCAGACAATCTTACAAGTTTGTTACGTAGCGATCCATCACCAATTAAAGTTATTTCTTTATTTGTATTTTGAAATGACTTGATTAGATATTCAAAATTTTTCTGTTTCTCGAGTCTTCCTATAGCAATTATCCCAGATCTTTTTGTTTGATAATCAAATTTATTAACATCTACCCAATTAGGAACCAATTGAATTTTATTTTTGAAAAAAAATTTTTTGTTCATCAAATATCTTTTATCAGTGTTACTTGATACGAAATAATAATTACAAAAGATTAGTCCAAACTGAGTTAACAAATAATAAAGAGAAATTTTAATTCTTGATTTATTTTCTTTTACCTTGAAGCTCAATAGGTCATAACCTGTTCTTACTATCAAAGAGCTTCGAGTTGTGATTTTGAATATTATTGCAACCCAGCTTCCCCAGAGTTGATTTGTTTTAACTATGACATTCTCATCTTTTATTAAGTTTCTTAATTTAAAACCTATTAATAATGAATTCAAAATTTGAATAAGATTGTTATTAAATTTTTTATAATACATAAATAATGGAATAATTTGAATTTCAGGTATTTCATTTTCATATTGAAGGTCTTCTTCATCACCGTAAGTAATAAAAGTTATTTTTAAATTTTTATTATTTGCTAAATTTCTATATATTTTTACTTCTCTATCAAATAAACCTGAATTTTTCCAGTCTCTCAGTGATACACCATATGAAAAAAATAAAATTACTCTCATTAGAATAATAATAACTATCACATTGTTTATAAAGAACAAGATATTTTTAATACAGAACAAAAAAAATATAAAGGTTAGATGCCTAAGTAATAAGCTAATTATTCAAAAAAATAAGAATGTATTTACATCTTTATTGTTTCTTATATTAATTTCTTAAAAAAAGGGTTATAATTTCCTAACATGAGTAAAAAAGTACTTGTAACAGGCGGAGCAGGATTCATAGGCCATTTAGCAATAAAAGAAATACTTTCTTCAACAGATTGGGAAGTTATAACTTTTGATAGATTAAGTTACGCAGGAGACCTCAATAGAATTAATTATGTACTTGAAGAAGTAGGTAATTCCTCAGATAGAAGATTAAAATTTATTTTTCATGATTTTAAAGCACCTATTCACAAAGGCTTAATGGAAAAGATAAAGGATGTGAATTATATTGTTCACATTGGAGCTTCATCACACGTTACAAACTCTGTGGCTGATCCTGGTACTTTTATACAAGACAATATAATTGGAACATATAATCTTCTTGAAGCTGGAAGGATGCTAGATAATCTTGAATTATTTTACTATTTTAGTACAGACGAAGTTTTTGGACCGTCTTCAAAAGATGAAAACTTTAAAGAATGGGATAGATACAATTCAAAGAATCCTTATTCTGCAACAAAAGCTGCAGGAGAAGAACTTACAATTGCATATGCAAACACCTATTCCTTGCCTTCCATAATTTCGCATTGTTCAAATGTCTATGGAGAAAGGCAACATGTAGAGAAATTTATACCAAATACAATTAAGAAAATTTTAGCAAACGAAGACATTATTGTTCATACAGATTCAAACAATGTTCCTGGAAGCAGGTATTACTTATATAATGAAGATTTAGCAAAGTCAATACTCTTTTTAATTGAAAATCATAAAAAAGCTGAAGAAAGAAATTTTGAAATAGTAAATACTGGGCCACCAAAGGTTAACATCTCTGGTAGTAGTTTGATAAGTAATTTAGAAGTTGTCGAATTAATTGGTAAATATTTGAATAAAGATTATAACTATAAGCTTGTTCAGAATGACCCCACAAGGCCAGGACATGATATTAAGTATGGTTTAGATATAGAATTGCTGACTAGTCTCGGTGGAGTTTATGATCGAGACTTCGAAGAAGGCTTGAAAAATATAGTTGATTTTCATACCAGCAATGAAGAGTGGTTTTTATAAAAATAAAAAAGCTTATTCGTAATTGATTGGCAACCAATTTAAATTTTTATCTGGGGTGTGTTCAATACTTTTAAACCATGGATGAGGAAAAAGTGTTAGAGAATTTTTTGAATCAGCTAAATAAGCAGCAAAAAAAGAAAGGCTGCTATTTGAGATAATATAATATTTATAATTTTGCATTCTAGAGAGAAGACTTAAAGGTTTTTCATCTAAATTATTAAATATATTTTTTGCATTTTTGTAAAGATCTAAATTTTTATCAATGTTTTGTTCATCAGTAAAAATATCATAAGTAATAGATTCATCAACATTATTTAACTTGCTTAAAGCTTTTATAAAATATTCATCAGGTAAGTCCTCATTCCAAGCAATATAGTCACCTTTTCTTATGTGTATTAATGTATTGCTTTCCGGTTGCTTGTTTTTTGTTTTCTTTTTATAAATAGAATTTTTGCTTAATCCATTTAGTAAAAATTCTTTTGAATTATATATATATTTTGAGTCCTGCCAATATCCTTTAAATCTATTGTATGAATAAGTTTTATTTTCTTTAAAACTATTGCCCTCATGTAATTTGTAAATAAAATTAAATCTGGAATTGTAGATTCTTTTTATCAATTTTAAATTACTTATAATCTCTAATCTTCGAAATCTATTTAATATTTTTTTATTTGCAATATTTAAATTAAAATCTTTAATGTTTATTTCCAGATTTCTCTTCGTAGTGCCATCTTTAAAATTATTTTTATAAAACCAATCTGTACTAATAAATACTTCAAAACCATTATCTTCTAGATACTTTGCAAAACTTATTTGGTGAAGCTGGTTTCCCAAGCCTCCCATCATATCGACTAAAGCTAAATTTTTATTTTTCATATTAATTACTTACCAAACCATTTTATATCTTAATTTATCTTTGAAGTAGACCATTATTTCAATTTAGTTTTACGAAATTTAAAAGGTAATTAAATTAGTTGTCTTCAATGGTTAAGATTAAATATGTTGCAAAGATTAATATGAAAAAACTCTTAGTTATACATAATAAATATCAAAATATTGGCGGAGAAGATATAGCCGTGCAAAATGAAATAGAATTTCTCGAAAACAATTATCAGGTAGAGGTTTTGTATTATCAAAATAAAATTTCTAATTATTTAAATGATCTCATAACTTTTTTAACAACTAAAAACAAAAATAGTCTGAGTTTACTAAAAAATAAAATAGACTCATTTAAGCCAGATATAGTTTACATACACAACACTTGGTTCAAAGCTTCTTTGGGCGTTTTTGATTTATTAGAAAAAGAAAAAATAGATACAGTTGTTAAATTACATAACTTTCGTTATTTCTGTACTAGGTCTTTTTTAAATTCTAAACATTTAAGAGGGGATAGTTTATGTCAAGGTTGTGGCTATAAAAAGACAAGATTTGGCTTTCTTAACAAATATTTCAAAGAATCAATTATTAAATCTTTTTTTATACTTATATATGGAAAAAGATATTTCAGTATTTTAAGAAAACCTAATTTAAAAGTCTTAGTCCTTACTGATTTTCATAAAAAATTTATAGAAAATCTAGATGAGTTTAAATCTAAAATTTATGTTCATCCAAACCCCATTAGTGTAAAACATAATGAAGATGGAATAAATAACGAAAAATATATTCTTTATGCTGGCAGGGTTTCAGAAGAGAAGGGTGTAGAAGAATTAATTAATGCATTTCTTAACTCAGAACTAAACAATATAAAACTAAAAATTGTTGGAGATGGTCCAACTCTTAATTATCTAAAAAATAAATATAGTGACAACTTAGCTATTGAGTTTCAAGGCTTGAAATCTAACGAAGACGTTATTAAATTAATTCAAAATTCTCTAGCAGTTGTAACTGCCACTAAACTTTATGAAGGTCAGCCTACATTGCTTTGTGAAGCTTCCTACTTAGGTGTTCCTTCAATTTACCCTCAAACAGGTGGAATTAATGAATTTTTTCCCAAAAATTATGAGTTAGCTTTTAAACAATTTGATTACTCTGACTTAAAAAATAAATTAAAAGCAATAGAGAACAAAGAAAATATAAAGAAAATAGGTGAAAAAAATAAAGAATTTATCTTTACATATTTAAGTGAAAGTAAAGTGCTTGATAGATTTAATATGATATTAGATGAATAAAAACCAAGCATTAGTTTCTGTAATTATGAGTACTTATAATTCTGAAAAAACAATAAAAGGTTCAATCGAAAGCATTTTAAACCAAACGTATCAAAATTTAGAATTTTTAATTGTCGATGATTTTTCAGAGGACAATACGGTTAACGAGATTGATCGCTATATTAATAAAAATAAAAATATAAAGCTTTTTAAGAACAAAGAAAACATAGGTTTAACCAAGTCTCTCAACTTTCTACTGGGTAAATCAAATGGTAAATATATTGCAAGACAAGATGATGATGATATAAGTGATTTGAAAAGAATAGAAAAACAAGTTGAATTAATTGAGCGCTACGATTTAGATTTTTCTTCGTCAAGAGCAAAAATAATGAATACAAATAAAAAAATTCCAGGAGTTTCTTACTATTTACCATTTAACATAATAATAAAATATAAAAATCCATTTATACATGGAGCACTACTTATCAAGAAAGAAGTACTAGATGAAATTGGAGGTTATGATAATGATTTCTATTACTCACAAGATTACAAGTTAATGACCAAATTATTAAATGAAGGATATCAATATAAATTTACAGATGAAGTTTTATACACACTAAATATGAGTGACAATATCTCGAATAATAAAAAAGCAGAGCAACAGTATTATGCAAATTGTGTAAGAAGAAATACAAAGCCTAATTTAATCATATGAAAGTCTTTATAAATAATGCCAAAGAAGACTGGATTGTAGATAGATTTATTTATGAATGGAATAGGTATAACTTTAAACAAAAAAAACAACCATTCATAGGAAAACATATTATTTGGTTGATTGCTCCATGGACATGGAAAAAAGTGCCAGTTAGATCTTTAAAAAAAAATAAAGTACTTTGTACAATTCACCACATAGATGAAGAGAAATTTGATAATCATCAACTCGAAGAGTTTACTTATAGAGATAAGTATGTTGACCACTATCATGTTATATCAGATAAAACACTTCAACAAGTAAGGAAGCTTACATCAAAACCTATAACAACAATTCCTTTTTGGGTTAATCAAAATTTATGGTTTCAAATAAAAGATAAAGACACCTTATATAAGAAATATAATTTAAATAAGAGCAATTATTTTGTAGGTTCATTCCAGCGCGACACAGAAGGCCACGATTTGATATCTCCTAAATTATCAAAAGGCCCAGATAGGCTTATTGAAATATTTAAACATTTAAATGAAAAAGAAAAGAATCTGAATGTAGTGTTAGCCGGCAAGAGAAGAAACTATATTATTGAACAACTTAATAAAGCAAAAATACCTTATCATTATTTTGAAATGGCTTCATTTAGTGAAATAAACGAATTGTATAATTTATTAAATTTATACATTGTTTCATCAAGAGTTGAAGGAGGGCCAGCTGCGATTATGGAATGTGGCCTAAACAAAACACCCCTTATCTCTACTGATGTTGGTATTGCAAGCGAAGTATTAGATAGAATGTCTATTTTTGACATGAACAACTTTCACAAAGCAAAGCCAAATCCAGATTATGCTTATAAAAGTGTTCAAAAATATAAAATTCCCCATGGGTTTCAGAAGTTTAATAATTTATTAGAGGATATTAATGAAAATTAGTATTGGGACAAATATCAAAGAAGGCCCTTGGGGAGGTGGGAATTTATTTGCGATAAATTTAGGAGAATATTTATTATCAAAAGGGTTTAACGTTGTAAACAATTTAGATGAAGAAGATATAGATATAATATTAATTACAGAACCGCGTAAAACTTCTGAATCATCCGCCTTTACACATATAGATGTTAAAAATTATTTAAACTACATAAACCCATCAACACTTGTAGTTCATAGGATTAATGAATGTGATGAAAGAAAGAATACAAATTTTGTTAATAAATATTTAATTGAAGCGAACAAGGTAGCAGACTATACAGTTTTTGTTAGCGAATGGCTAAAAGAGCTATATATTAATCAAGGAATCAATAAAAAAAATAACCATGTAATCCTTGCAGGAGCAAATAATAGTATTTTTAATCCAAGCAACAGATCAATATGGGAAAAGGATACAAAATTAAAAATCGTAACCCATCACTGGGGAGCTAATTGGAATAAAGGTTTTGAAGTTTACGAAAAAATAGATTCTTTATTAGCAAATGATGAGTGGAAAGATAAAATTACATTTACTTATATTGGAAATTTACCAAAAAAATTTAAGTTTAAAAACACAATTCACTTAAGTCCACTGTCAGGTCAAGAACTAGCTAAAGAAATTAAGAAAAATCATCTTTATATTACAGGCTCATTAAATGAGCCTTCTGGAAATCACCATATAGAAGGATCTCAATGTGGACTTCCTACAATGTATATAGATAGTGGGGGTGTAAAAGAATACTGTAATAATTTTGGTATTGAGTACACAATTAACAATATAGAAAAGAACCTTTTTGATGTAATAGAAAATTATGATTATTATTCAGAAAGAATTTCTAATTATCCTTTTAATTCAGATCTAATGTCAGAAGGCTATTTATTATTGTTTAAGGAAATGCTAAATAATCAGGAATCAATCCTTTTGTCTAGGAATGTTGAAAAAGGGACATACTTAGGAGAAAGAATCTTTAAAATTAAGAGAAGTTTTAATTAGCCTTCTTTTTCGTTTAAAACTATTTTTTTAAGTGAAGAATATAAAAACTTAGAATTATATTTTTCTTCAACTATTTTTTTACTTTTTTTTGACACCCTGTTTAGTTCATTATTATCTGCTAAAACTAACTTTATATTTTTTACCCAAGTGTTTAATGTATTTTTTTTAATAAAATAGATATTTTCATTATTAGAGAAAATTTCTTTATCCCAGAATCCAACAGTATCTGTAATCATTACAGGAACATTCATTGACATTGATTGAAGAGCGACGCTTTGTCCAGAAGGCTGATATGAATTTTTTATCGGGATTATAGATAATTTTGCTTCAGAGTAAATATCTTTAAGTTCATAGTCAGTTAAAACTTGTTTATTCCAGCTACCTTCATAAAGTGAAATATTTTTACTTTTTATTTCATCTTTCTTAATTTCAGAAGTTACGAAAGTAAATTCATACTCTGGTAGTTCTCTGGCAATTTCATTTACTAGGCTGTACTCTCTTCTCCCATCATTGCCAATAAAGATAATTTTTTTTCTAGGGATATTGGGCTCATTTGGCTTCCAAAAATCTGTATCAATACAAAAAGGAACAAAATAAAATTTATTTCGAAATTTTTTGTATGATACTTTTGCTTGTTTCCATTCACTTTTACTCAAAAAAATAAATCTATCTACAGTTAGAAAAAATAAATTTAAGAAAGTTCTTTGTATAGCATGTGATAGTATATTATTCGTTTCCTTAGCCAAGAGACCCATAACTATAACTGAAGACTTATTTACTCTAAAAAGTTTATAAATGATTAAGAATGGAAGTAAAGATAAACCCATTCTGTCATTTGTTATAATTATATTTTTTGTATTTAGAAGCTTTTTAAAATTTTTGAAAGTACAAATATTCTCTATAAAGAAAGACAATTTTGAAATTTTTCTTAGAACTTTAGAAATAAATAGTAATACTCTATTAATAATTTTTTTATCTACATTATTTTCAAATTCAATATATTCAACATCATTAAATTCATTTTTAAAGTGAAAATACCCATAAAAGAATTCATCAGCATAATTTTTGTTTGACGATATTAGATTTGATCTTCCAAATCCAAATACATAAGTAATCAAAGATTTTTTTGGCTTCACTATTGTCATATTAATTCCTTTACTTGATTACTTTCTATAATTTATTAAACTTTCAAGTAGATTTGGATGATAGACAACAAAAGAAAAAAACTTTTTATCGAGCTATTTAACTCTATATTATTTGCTGTAATCATTTTAATGATTATCTTTACGAGGTCTTTTGTAGGGTTAAAAATTTTCAATTTTAGATTAGGTGAGTTAATTGTCGCTTTTGGCTTAGTTTTAGTTATTTTTTATTTATTCTTTAACACATTTGCAAATAAAGAATATTTTGCTTTCTTTCCCAACAAATATTTTCTTTTATTAATAGGCCTATTTGTAATTACAGTTTTGTTTACGAGAGGTTCTTTTATTGAACAATATACATATAAATCTTCTTCTTTTCTTTGGATGGTTGGATACACTTTTCTAGGATATTTTTTCTTTCGTAATTTAAAATTTAACAAGTTTCATTTTTACTCTTTGGGCCTTACCCCCTTAGTCATATATGTATTTAATTCAGGCAACTACCCAAACTTTATAATGAATTTCTTTCAAAGCTATGGTGATAAATTTCAATTTATCAAAGGGTCCGATGTATTGATGGGTTTTATCTTCTGTACATTTATATTAAAAGACCAATTTAAAAACGAATATCATTTTTTATATTATATAAATCTTGTCGGCGCTTTACTGCTTCCTTTGTTCCTAACTCTTAGTAGAGCTTCTTTTTTCTCTTCTTTTTTACTTATACTCTCAGTAAATTTATCACAATACAAGGTTATAAAAAGTAAAGGGAAAAAGTATTTCGGATTATTACTAATTACAATAATATTTTTTACTCTTTCAACAATTAGGGTTGCCGGGTTACCAGATCTGAACCAAAGGAGTTCAGAACCTATTGTTGTAATCCAGGAATCTGTTGTTGAGGTAGTTGAGAGAAAACAAGTTAATAAATATTTTGGCTTATATATATGTGAAGGAAGACTATGTTCAGAGGACAACACTCTTGATTGGCGTTTAGATATTTGGTTCGACTTAATGAATGATCAAACTAAAAAAGGGAAACTTGTACTTGGATTTGGATTTAATGAAATATTTGAAATAATGAAAGACCCTAATAAACCAGGAAGACTGGGTAGGGATGGTCTAAACGAAAATGTACACAATCACCTATTTACTCTATTTGGCAGGATGGGAATAATTGGCTTGCTAGTATATGTTTTATTTCAATATAACCTAATTTCTAGTTTGAAAGAAAATGTATTTATATACTTAATACCATTATTTTTAGTTTCTTCTTTTGATACAACTATGGAGAGCATACAGTTTCCCTTCCTATATTATTTTTTGATAAGTTATTACGAATCGAGAAAAACTTAATTATTTGTTTTTAAGATACCAATCGTATGTTTTTTCTAGTCCATTTTCTAAATCTATAGAATATTTCCATCCTATCTTATTTATAAGAGATGAATCTAGTAGTTTCCTTGGGTTCCCATCGGGCATATTTAAATCAGTTTTAATACTGCCCTCAAAACCAATAATATTTTTAATTAAATTTGCTAATTCTAAAATTGATATTTCTTCACCGGTTCCAACATTAATGAGATCTTCTTTTGTTTCCAATCCTAATAGAAACTCTATACAATTTGACAAGTCATCGACATACATAAATTCCCTCAAAGGTTTTCCACTTCCCCAGATTTTAAATTCGGGGTTGTTATTTATTTTTGATTCATGCATTCTGTAAATTAACCCTGGAATTACATGACTATTCATCTCACTAAAATTATCATTTGGTCCATAAAGATTTGTAGGCATTAAATTTAGAACCCTATTTCCAAATTGATTAGAAATTTCTCTACCCAATTCAATTGAAGTTATTTTTGCTATTGCATATGGTGAATTTGTTGGTTCAAGTTTTCCATTCATGAACGAAGACTCACTAATTGGGTCAGGTGCATTTAGAGGATAAATACAACTACTTCCTAAATTGATTATGTTTATGTTTTTAAAATCTTTTAATACTTCGTATAAATTTAAATTTATCTTTAAATTATCAATAAGAAAGTCAGCTCTATAAGTATTGTTTGCATGAATTCCACCCACTTTAGCAGCGCAGTTTACAATATAGTCTGGCTTATTTTCTTCAATTACTTTTCTTATAGAATTAAGTTCTTCAAGATCAGTGTCTTCTCTAGTTGAAGGGAATAAAAAATCTACTTTGTCAGACAGTTGTAAAACATTTGTTAAAGATTTTCCAACAAGACCGTTTGAACCAAAAATTATAACTCTCATTTTTTTATTTAGTTAATTAAAAATACACCAGATTGCTTACTATTAAGATTGTATTTGTTTGTAAAAATTATTAACGATAAATTATAAATTTTTACTTTTTTACAATCAATTCTGATTTAAGTAGCTTTAAATTTAATTTACTTATTAAAGTAATAAAAGTATATGGAAAATAGTTGGTTAAAAGATTTAAAAACTAACTTGCCTAGGTTTATTAAATCAGTAAATAAAGATGAGTTTAGTTTTAATCCTGTAAGTAAAGGGCTTACAAGAGATGGCTCAAAGTTAAATTTGGGAATGAGCTGTTATGGATTAAAAATTTACTATATAACTGGATTATGGGATGAATTAAGTAAAGATGAAAAATTAAGATGGGGAAACTATTTAAATTCTTTCCAAATGTCTATAAAACCTTTTCCTGATAATTCATTTATTG
>PAAW01000036.1 GCA_002699515.1 Methanobacteriota archaeon | reverse complement strand
GAGGCACTGCAGGAGATGCCCATGACCTTGTATCTTCTACCGTTACTAAATATGAATCTGGTTGATCTCCCACGTTAGTAACTAGATATGTAAGCATCGTGCTCGAACCAGGGACTACTGCTTGGTCAGGTGCAGGAATAATCTTGGCTCTGTATTCGCTGAAATTAACTACTCTTGAAGTATTCATTGCTTCATATGTACCAATTCCCGTAAATGTTAATGTTGCATTCATCCACCAACTACCCATCATTGTGGTGCTGTCAAATGTTGCTTGCAACGATTGTGCTTGTGCTGGATATTTCAAAGAACCTGCATCAAGTGTTACTCCTCCAGAGGATGCACTTTGTGGTGCTCCTCCGTCTAACGGGAACATATCTATTTCAAAAGTTGCAGTAACTCCTACATTGCCTGCGTTTCTAGCAACTGCTTCAAATGTGGTCATCCCTAATGCTAATCTTGGAGGAGGGAATGCAGGCTCTGGCAAATCATTACTCAAATGTTCTCCATCTTCTAAAGTTTCCACATCAAATTCGAGTTCCTTGAAATTATTACTCATGTCTGCATCACCATTTGAAGGCTCTGGCAAAGTCACAACATACTTTTGGCCAACTCCCAGATTTGAAATTGTATGTGTTATCGTATGCGTTTGGAATTCGAATGGATCTAAATCGACTGAGATTGTTGCAATGGTTACTGGAGTTACTGTCCTGATATAATTCAACATCAATGTTGATTGTGCAGGAGTCACTCCTTGGTTAGTTATGTTAATGCTTATCTGATGAGTCCCTATAGCAAGTTTATTTATTCCAGAACTAAAGACCCCTCCCCCTAAAGTTGTTGTTACCTCTACAACCATAAGATCTGGCAAAGTACTTCTCGCATCTACTTCCAAAGTATTTTTCTGATTTAATTCCCCAGTAGGGCTAATCAGAGGCTGTAATAACATTACAATTGCAAATAATATTGCTATTGATTTCCTGTTCATATAAAGTCCCCCCTTACAGGTTCTTCGAATCTAGAAACAATGATTTTCATACCTCTTTTTTCCAAAATATCGACTAATTGGTGTAGCATTTTATTATGTTCAATATCTGTAATGCCTAACCTCCTCCTTTCTTCCCACAACAATAATTGTTCTGTTTTTGAAAGATATCCATCTTTTAGATAAAGTTCAAGGGTGCCGCGATATGAGTCTCTATTGCTAATTGCATATACAATTGTATTTCCAGGAATCCTGTCAGCATAGGATTGAATTGAATTTCCTAAAGATAATGCCTCGTCGAAAGATATCTTCCTTCGATCTACTTCATTTTGTATATCACTTGCAATTTCTTGCAATTGGTAATGTGTTGAGGCTTTTCTAATCTTCTTAAGATAGCGCCTTGCGGCACGGGTAAGCCTAGCGTTCGCCACAGACCTCGTATACTATGGGGATAATTAATCAATCGGATGTTTTCATGCCTTCTATGCGATATGAATACTTAACTATCCAATGTTCATAATTCTACCCCAATCATCAATAACCATCTGCACTAAGCAGATTCATGGCTGAAGATGATGACCTGCAAATAGGCGACTTAGCACCAGATTTTACAATAAATGATTCAAATGGAAATTCCATTTGCCTAAGTAATTTGAATTCTAAGGGAAAGTATGTAGTATTGTATTTCTACCCTAAAGATAGTACCCCCGGGTGCACAATACAAGCTTGTGACTTTAGAGATAATATGCAAAGATTGATTGCAAATAATGTCGTAGTTTTAGGCGTTAGTAAAGATTCAGAAAAAAGTCATCAAAACTTTATCGAAAAACAATCATTAAATTTTTCATTACTAATGGATGAAGATTTAGAACTACATCACAAATATTCAGTTTGGAGAGAAAAGATGAATTATGGCAAAACATACATGGGCACTTCAAGATCTACATTCATCATTCACCCAGACGGGAAATTAAAATATGCAAAATATAATGTAAAGGCCAAGGGTCATGTCGAACGAATTATTAGTGAATTGAATATTGTGGATTAATATGACTCAAATAGAAACCAAAAAAGATATTATTCAATTTCTCAAGCATTGTATAACATATACAAATAATTCACTTGAAAGAAAATCCAAAAGATTAGAAAAATTAAATGAAGAAGAAATGGAACTTGCCAAAATAGAAATAGAAAAATGGGAAATATACAAGCAATTTACAGAACATACAATTAATGAATTGTCAAGTGGAGATCTAGATGAATGGATCAATAACTTACATAATCCTGAATTTAGCCCTAACCCATAAACCCTAATCTTTAATTAAACGATTCAAAACTTCCAAATGTACTACTCCATTTTTAAGTTTCATTTCTAATTCATCGCCAGAATTAAGTTCAAGACAAAGATCTTCAGACATTTCATAGGCATAAGGAAGATTCAACAAAGAACAAGCAGGCAATGTCAAGGGACATACATCATTATTGATTATTGCCTTCGGACCTTTACCTGTGTAAATTAATCCCATTAAAACAAAAGGAGCCACTGTTGAACCTGAACCTTTAGGATATATCAAAATTGTATCTCCAATAGATATACCATCTAAGGGATGACCTGGTTCTTCAATAACTCCTGTATCTCTATTCACATAACCCAAATAGGTAATTGGGACATCAGTAACTAATGCCTTGCCAATTACTGACCAGTCTTTTTGAGAAGGTAAGCCACTACCTTCAGAAATCAAGTCCCCATTTTTGAATGTTTTATTTGTAGGGAATTTCTCCTTAACCTTAGAATCTAAAATAGGCCGTTCTCCCTTGGATAAATTCGGCTCAAATGCGTGATGTACACAATCAAAAATTCTCATCACACTAGTAGGTATTCTATTCAATCCACTTGTTAAATAATGTTCTGCTTTTAATGAATTTGTGAGCAAATGATTGTATTTTTCCCGATTATAAGGAGTAACCTCAGGACAAGTGTCCTTCAATATCAAAGCACCTGCTTCCTCAAGGACATCTAAAGTTCCCTCTTGCTCTAACAATTCATGATTATACCCACTAGTAAATACCCATAATCTTTGATCTGGTATCCTCTCCCCTAATTCCATTCTATTCCTGACTGCTGCTGCAGTAGTCCTTACTTCACCAATACTTGCTTGAGGGCACCCAATTACAACTAAGTCAACTTGACCATTAGGAGATAATTCCTCATAACGATCTATTAAATCATCATTAGTAAATAACAATTCACCTTGAGGTTTCCAATTTTCATTTGGAAATGGTTTTTCAGTGACTCCATCAATCCATAACATTGGACAACCGTAATTAGCAGCAGCAGCTGTCAAAGACTTTTTTTGTTCAAAAGATATTTTTTGTGGCAAACCCACTATGTATGGCATTAAACCCCAAGGCAAATTCCATTCGGGTTGAATTTGTTTACCAATCCAATCTCCAAGTATACTCCAATCTGCCATATCTTCTAACTCACAATCCACAATTACCTGCACATTAGGGACTCTATTCTCTTCAATATGCAAACCCCACTTAGGCGCCCATCCTGTAAGAGCAGTAGATAATGCTGACAAACCACTTTCCCGATTAGTAATTAATGAAGTATAAGAATTAGAAAATGCAACAGCATTACTCTCGGCCCAAGAGCCAATTCCTTCATATTCAACACCTCTATCATAAGGAGTGCAAGACAAGGTTGCATCAATACCAAGTTTAGAATATGAATGAATAATTTCAAATTGATGTTCAAGGAAGTCTTCAGTTTGTATATCCATCTCTTTCATTTTTTCTTTGTCACAACCAGCACTATTCAATGTCGTTGGAATTTCTACTGAGGCATCTATATCTCCTGAAAGATCTTCTAAAAACCTTCGAAGCCCATGCCCCCCTGTAAGGGGTGAAACACCACTAACATGTGCATGTGTACATTTGATAAATTCTGTTGCACCAGCGGTTGATGCTAAATCAACTACTAACCGGGCTGCCTTCTGTTTTGTTAAACCACAATCTCCTTCTAGCATTTTTTTTAATTCCAATGGAATTTGCATCAATCATTCCTCCGTTGAGGTTCTATCTCTTTTCATATACACGGGTATCGAATTCATTTTATGAGAATTAATTGCATGTAATCTCGAATATATATCTAAAACTTCTTTTTGTCTTGGAGTTAAATCATTTTTACAGCCGCTTTCTATTTCTGACATAGCCCATTCCAATTCCTCATAAGTTGCACCTATTTGATCTTCATCTGTTCTATCATCATCCCATAATCCATCAGTAGGAGGTGCTTCTTGAATCTCTTGATTAATTCCTAAAAAATTTCCTAATGCAAAAACTTCCGATTTATACAAATCTGCTATTGGCGAAATATCAACTCCACCATCCCCGTATTTAGTAAAAAATCCAACCCCAAAGTCTTCTATTTTATTTCCAGTCCCAACAACTATTCCACTATTAGATGCTGCAATTGCATATAAAGTAAGCATTCTAAGTCTCGCCCTAGTATTGGCTAATGCTAAAGTAGAAATTTTCTGATCTTTCAAATCATTATTCCTCAAGAAGTCATAAGTCCCTGAAAGATCAATATCTTTACTTTCAACATTTCCCCAATTCAATTTTAACCACTCTATGTGTTTTCTTGCCAAATTATCCTGTGATTTTTTCTGATGTATAGGCAAATTTAGAACTATTGTCCTTAACTGTGTTTTTGAACAAAGAGTAGAAGTAACTGCAGAATCAATGCCTCCTGAAACACCGACAACTAAGGTATTGATGCCATTATCAATAGCATAAGTTCTAATCCAATTAACTATGTCATTGCTCAAATGTTCTAAATCTTCCACTATTTCTTCCTCCTTGGGAATCAATATCCTTCCAATTTATGCCATTCTCCCTCTGGTGATTGATGCCACCAAGTTCCGTCATCTGACTTCTGCCACCACTGGCCATGTTCATCTTGCCACCAGCCTTCTCCTCTACCTTCTGTTGCTGCCTCATAAGCTGCACCATACGCATCTGTTTGGTATCTTGCTTCAGGTTCTTTTTGAGGAGGAGGTGTTGCTACTGGCATTGGTGCAGGCGCTGGAGCTGCCATAGGAGGAGGAGATGAAGGACTAATATCGTCTTCTTCATATTCAATCCAATCACCATAATAATCGTCTTCTTTTCCTCTTCGCAATACAACTAGCAATAATATAAACACTGCCACTATTAAACCAACGAAGCTCACTACCAACATTGGGTTTGTTCCTTCAAATACAGCATTTAATCCAGTTGCCTTAGGCGGCAAAATATCAATGAATGGCCCATCAAGTACCTGATCTTGCCATTCTACACGAATATGATGTAACCCTTCAATATTTGGCACCCATTCATACCTTAATTGAATTGGTTGTGAACCAAGAGGTATTGATTCATTTTTACTTGCTATCGTCTTTGTTGCACCTGAAGGAAGCACCTCATATATTGTGAAAAATATATCTCCTTGTGCATCCCCTTCATTTCTTACGACAATAGTGATTTGAATTACTTCTTCTGAATTTTGTTCTCCTGATGGGCTGTATTGAATATCTGATGCACTTATTGCAACTATAGCTTTTCTATAATGTATCGGCACTTCTGCAAGAGGGTTTGAAGGACTATTTTCATCCGCATCTATCCCATTTCCTGCCATATCCGTACCGCTAATCCAAAATTGCAATGTAGAGGGTTTAGAATAATGTGTATCCAAGAGTAGAGCACCAATTTGGATTGTTCCACTTAATGTCCCCGTGCCTGCAGAAGTCACTACGTCCAAATCTTCGACGCCTTCGACCACAGTAACTGAGGGGTTCTCATCAAAAATTACCCTCCAATTTAATTTTACATTACTTGTATTAAGATATGTTTCTTTGAAAGTTGCTTCAAATTCAATACTATACATGTCTTCAATTTGTAATTCAACATCTGTTCTAGGTTTAATTACTTCAATAATTGATGGTGCTTCACTATCTACCACTACTGATACAGAAGATTGGCTAGTTTGGTCAATATTTGACAAAGGCAAGGCAAACAATTCCCATTCCATCACATAACCTCCATTAGCCTGAGGTGCTGTAAGAGTTACACTAAATTCCCCATTTTCAACCGTAGCTAATATTGGTTGTAATCCCGAAATAATCACCTCAATATCTAATGATTCAGTAGGCAAGGCATTAGTCCAATAAAACTGAACTTGTCCTGAAATTGTAATTTCGCTATCAGGATAAACCCATGCACACTTCAAAGTGGGGTTTTGAGTGTTTTGAGTCACTGGGCAGTAATCTTGGTTTCCTGAAGAAAATTCTAGCATTATTGTATCATAAGGAATCCATATTTCCGCATTGAATTTCCATTTCAGATTAGGATAAGACGCTATATCTTCATTACCGCCTCTATCAACTATCATAATCTCAGGAGTTCTTATTTGTCCATTGTCATCTAAATCCCAAGCTAATGCAAATGTAACTCTAAATTCCAAATCATTCGTATAGGGACCCACAGATCCTGTTTCTGCAAATACATCGCATACACCGATCACAATATAATCTGATTCTGAAGCACATTGCCTTGATTCTCCATCCCAATGAATTTCCAAACTATCTGACATATCATCTTCATCACTTAATTTATCATCTAAATTTAATGAAATGATCTCAATATCACTTAATCCATTTGGTTCTGTCAAAGGAAAAATCATCGTATAATCAATCATTGGGTGACGGAAAGCATCAGTAGAATCAACATCCCACACGGCATTATTTTCGTTCAATAATGGCGCTCCATCTTCCTTTAATTGATAGGTAAATAATTGTTGATCTTGAGCAGAAGAACCACCCATTTCCAATACATTGCCAGCTGCATCTGCACCTACTAAATATCCTGTGACAATATTTCCTTCATTACCCAATAAATCACTAAATGTATATGTAAAATTACCTTGCACACTAGTCAGATTATCGGGAGCAGTAAGAGGGAATGGTTCAAATTCCTCAGGGTCTGGATTTTCATTATAGTTCAAATCATTTACCCATTCCCTCCATAACATCAATGTCAATGAAGGAGGTAATATTGGCCTATCTGCAATTTCAAATGAAAGTTCTTGCATATTACTTGGCACTCTATGATCGTACTGTTCCACACTTGAATTCATAACAACAGGAGCTCTAGAATCTGTTTGAAAATCCCTACTTAATCCAATCGTAGTTAAATCCTCACCACCAGGAACTAACTGTTCCAAAGTTAATGCAAAAGAAAGTTGTTGTTCTGTAGGTGGCAATATCATCGTAATATTCATCAAATTACCATCCACTTCCTGAGTTTGCCCTACAATTAAATCATCTTGGAATAATTTCAAAAGCAATAAATCGCTTCTAGGGGCACGACCATCGTCTAACCCTTCATATGCTAATTTTGCACTAAATGTGACAACAGTACTTGCTTTTAGATAAGATAATTCTGCTGGGATGGCAACTCCTAAATCATTTATCACATTCCATTCTGAAATATAATAATCATTTTCAATCCCATTAGAATCTCCAAGCCCGAATTTCTGAACCGCAGGTAAACTTTTGTAACCTTCAGGAGTTGAAACTCTGGAAGATATAGTAACCAATGGCTCATCATCCCATATAGGATTTAATCTAAATTTGAATGTTGCATCTACTTCTTGTGGCGAACTACTTACCAATACAATATCTGCAGACTCCGAGGGATGTAATTCAACTAAATCAGTACCTGAAGAGTCTTCCCCATTTGTAGTAATTGTAGGTGTACCACCAAGTACTGGCCATTCCATAACTACACGATTGTTGATTCCAGCAATTTCAATCTGAACATTGTCTATGACTTCTGTTGCTGAAGTATGCGTAGTAACTACCTCTAACCAATGTTCAGATGCCGTCAAAGTTGCAGTATCATTAACAAAATCAATTAATGTAGATGTCATTCCACCTACTGAATCAATATTAATTATTTCAAAATTTAATTTCGAAGAATATTCAGTCATTACAGGAATTGGAACATACATATTTGCCACACTACCTGTTTGTACACTTGCAGTAAACGCATTTAACTCACCAAGGAATTGTGAATCTGAATTAAATTGCAAACTAATATCATTATTGGATCTAGCCAGTAATCCATCAATCATCAAATTCCCTCCCGAACCTGAAACATCTAAACTACAATTTACAAAATCTATTCCTTCTGCACCATAACCTACAACATCACCATTTTCTAATGCCCCGTTTAACCCATTTAATTGATCTTCAGCAAATCTGTAAACTACTCTCTCTGAGGTTATAGCACCATAATTTGCTTCATCAACTAAGATATTTCCACAAAATAATTGCCATTGCACCCCTCCTACATCTTGATTAGAGTCATCTGACCACAATTCAAACGAAAATGTATCTATTTCTGTTTCTGCTGGCAACCAAAATGCAGCCTGGGCACTAGTACTACTCATTAGATCCAAAGACTGTGTCATACTTCCGTCTGCAAATCTATTTTGCCAACCCCAAGGTCCTAATTCATCTGCATCTAAACTCCAATCTATCCTTTCATCATCTGCAATATTTAATTTTAAATTTTCTGGCAAGGAGGCATAATGTAATTCTACATCATATTCTTTGAAAATAAACTGTGTTGATCCAGAATTTACTGGCACAGAAACTCTAAACTGTACTGTATGTGCTGGTAATGGTAAATCTTGAGTAGAGTCATCTAAATCCACTTCATTCCATGCCCCTCCATCTACAGATACTTCTAAAATTCCAGAAGTAACTCCTGAAGTTACATCAAAATCCAAATCCCAACCTGCAATTGGCCTAT
>PAAW01000035.1 GCA_002699515.1 Methanobacteriota archaeon | reverse complement strand
CATAGTAATCTCCTTTTTTAGTCTTAAAAAATGCAGTATCCGCATATCCTAATTTAATACTAATTCCTCTTTTTAATTCCTCTGAATGAGTGTCAGTCCAAACTCCAGATAGTGCTTTAGTAAGTGTTGTTTTTCCATGATCAACATGTCCAACCAATCCAATATTAACTTCTGGTTGTTTTGGTAATTTTTTCGACAGTTTTAATCCCCCGCAGTTATTGTTCAAGGTCTGATTTATTCTTCTTCAGAACTTTCTTTTCCAGAAATTTTAGCTAAAGATTTTTTACCCTTTCCAACAACTTTAAGATTTATTTGCCTAGTCTCATTTGTAATAGTAGAACCACGGAATTTTTTACGCATTCTTAATCCTTCATGTTTTGTTCTATATCTTTGGCCTTTTTTATTCACAATTTTATGACCTTTAAATCCTGTACCAGAGGTAACTAATAATGGTTTTTTAGCCCCACCATCTAAATCTCTTCGCATTGGTGTTCCAACATTATCACATCCTCCTGTAATTTCTAACTTATATCCATCAAGATGTTCCTCGGTTTCTTTGTGCTTAACAAATTGCCCTTCTACAACATCACCTATTTTTTTACCAATAAATTGATTGTAATCACTACCTGAAATGCTACAAGGGTAACTTTCTCCCTTGTTTTTTGGATCTGTATCATTTACTACAGCAACAAATGTGTTATCAGCCATATTATATCTCCTTGCGACTCGCCCACTCTAGGTCTATTTATTACCTCATCGGGTCTAACATCAAATACCATATTGTCTATTTAGACTAGATTCTAATCTTTTTATTAGGTCTGAGGGTAGTATATTTGGCATTGACAATATTTGTGTCCTTCCTCTTCCTTGGGGTACTGCTCCATATTTACTGGTCAACAAATCTTTCAATTCTAAGTCTTTAAGATATTTCCAAAGGGTTGTATGTCCTTTTGGAGATTGGTTATATTCCTCACAAACAACTTGATACAATTGTTCAGCATCACCACTAGTCATTTCTGATTCTTTCTTCAGTCTTCTACAGATTGCCAACAATAACAATTGAGTATGCGGCCTTAATGAATCTATAGTATGAGGTTCTACAGCCTTTACTTCTTTACTAGAAATACTTTGTACATCTTCAGGAATTATATTTTTTCTTCCTTCTTTTTCTGCATTTTTTGCTGCACCTTCAATTAAATGTAATACGTTACGTGCATCACCCATTGTTGATGCAGAATCAGCAATTAAATTCAAAATTTGATCACTATAAGAATCTTCAAACAATGATAATTCTGCCCTTTGTTTAGCGATTTCAAATAATCCATCTCTACCATAGCTACTAAATCTCAAATGATTACCTGCACCCAATCTAGAAATCACAGCCCCTTCTAATGAATTCAAGATTTCTTCTTGACTGATCAAAATTAGAGAGATTGTTCCTTGGCCGTCTTTATCTTCATCTATTCTAAGTAAATTGTAAAGTATATCATTTCCTTCTTTTCTAAGAATATAATTGACTTCGTCTAATATCACTAAAAGATGTTTATTTGAATTTCTTAAAATAGTTCTAATACTAGAGAGTATTTCACTAGATGACAAACCTCTTACTGGATATCTTGGTTCTAAGGACGTTATTATTCGATGAAGCACTTGAGTAGTAGTGCTGTGGTTTCTACAATTAATGTGCAAATAAGATATCTTTCTCTTCCTAGAATAGTTATCTTTGATGTCTTTTGCAAAAACTTTTGCTAATGCTGTTTTACCAGAACCAACAGGGCCTGTAATTAATGCATTACAACTTGTTTCTGGAGAGATAATAGTACTAAATATTGAGGCTAAATCCAATATTTTGTCATCTCTTCCTACTAATTCTAACGGAATATAATCGAAACTTAATGGTTCTACATTCTTTAATACCAAACCTGCTCCAATTCGGTCAAGATATCCAGCCATTCAATTAACGTTAATACCTATCGTTATTAGAGATTATGAATCATAAAAAGAAATTAAATGCAATATCAAGGGATCTCATCAAATTGATAACCGTGCTCCCATTTTTTCTCACCTAATGCAACTTCAAGTTCAAAAGGCGTGATTAATGGTTTAGAATAACGAACAGAATCATCAATTGCTATTCTTGGACATGCAGTGTTTACAAAGGCATCTACAGGGTAAAAGTCTATCAAATCTGGACCAACATGTTCTAATGCCAACAAATATCCTTTCTTACCATGTTTTTCTAACATTTTTTTAACTCTAATTGCTAATGATCTCCTCATTTGACCTGGTTTTTCACCAATTAATATTCCAAATTTCTGTGAGTCAGAAACAGAAACTATTAAGCCAAATCTCTGCCTTAGTATCCTTTCTATAGATTCTACGGACATTTCGGATGCCTCTCCAGTATATGGATCTAACATTGCTAATGGCTTTCCTGTATGTAATACTAAACCAATTGGATGAAAATCCCCAGAACCTAAGAATAAATAATGCCCTATTTCAGAACTATCTCCAGAATAATTACATCCAAGTACTTGCCCTGGAAATGAAAGTCTAGCTCCTCCTTCTGGAATTACTACATTAAATCCTAAATTTTCTAATTTTTGTTTATATTCCTCCAATAAATGTAAATGTTGAATACTACCTACTAAACCTAATTTATAATCTTCTAAGGCTATTTCACGGCCAACAACATCTAAAAATATTTCTTGCTTTTCTTGCTCAGTAAGTTTTTCGTTACTTGGCCTACGTAACTTCTTTTTTGCTGATTCCCTATGTTTCAATAGCCATTCTATAACTGGCTCTAATTCTGGTTCAGAATCATATGTCACGGGGATAAAATGTGTTGGCATTCCTGAATCTATATTCATTTGAGAATGCCCCATATGAGCAACTAATTCAACACCCATCATCTTCATTTTACCATGTACCAAATCACAAGCACCATAACAAGGGTCTGCTGCTAAAATAATTTGTGCTGAGGATTCATTTTCCAATCTATCCATCAATTCTAATGCTTGCATTTTCAAACCTTCAGGAACTTGAAGAGCAACTAATCTATTATCATTAGACTTGATAAGTTCAACAAGATCGTCAATTTCGAAATCATGCCTTTCTAAATCCAAAAAATCACCTATTGAAATACTACTTTATCTCCATCCATATCTACTCTTATTAAAGATTTGATATCAATATTGGTTTTATCCACTACTTTTTGTAAACCATTACCCTTTTCAAAAATCACAATTATACTTTCAATTATTGCATTACTTTTCTCAACCCCTTCAATAATTGAAAGTATTGTACCACCTGTTGATAATACATCGTCTAATATCAAAACTCTTTCACCAGGATTTAAATCGTTAATATAGATCTCTCCTTTAGAATAACCTGTGCTCTGATTTACACAAATCTCTCCTTTTAATCCATAACTTCTTTTTCTTGCCACAACCATTGGCTTTTTTGTTCTTGAAGAAAGTAAAGTAGCCATTGGAAGCCCCATGGCTTCAATTCCAAGTATAATATCTACATTGTCCCAATTTACCATCTCCATTACCGAATCTACAACGGCATCCATTAATCCTGGAGAAATCCTAGGCACTCCATCAGATAACGGATTGACAAAATAAGCATATTCACCTTTCCAAACTATAGGAGAATCTTCAAGACTTTGTTTTAAAATAGATTCAATGTCCATTAAATCACCCTCTAATTTGAGTAATCAAACAGTAATGATTAAGCCAATCCCTTGACATGTTCATGACCACTAATTAACGCAATTTTACAAGGTGTTGGAAACTTCATACTAGCTTTTCTTAATGCGTTTTTCGCTTCTAAGAAATCCTTTGGAGTACATTTTATAGAAACTACTACTTGTCCTCTCTTAACTCTTGCAGCTGTACCTACATTCTTTCCAAAAGATTGTCTCATACCCATTGAAACACGATCTGCACCTGCTCCTGTAGCTTGTTTGTTTTCTCTTAATACATGATGAGGATAAGTGTGAATCTTTAACGAATAACCATCCACACCTGCTGCATTTCTAATTGTTGCATTTGCTATTACTCTAGCTGCTTCTAATGCAGTATGCCTTATTTGACAAGATTCTTTTGCTGTTAAATGTAATTCTAATTCAAAACCACCTAATTCTGCAAGTCTTCTATTCCCTGTATGGTATTGCAAAATACGATTGTTTGGCACCCCTCCCATATACTGTCTCCTAGTATATGCTGGACCAGAGATTCTACGATACATTTTTGCCGGTTTACGTGCCATATCTAACCAACTCGGAACAAGCCGACTAGCGAGCCGTATATAACGCTAATTGGATTTGAAATCACATCTTAGTTTCGGCAAGATACTTCAAGTGTACCCATCCTCGAGGATTGACGACGATGTACGATGAACCGGGTAATGAAAAATCATTTTTTGATAAAATAAGATATTGGCTTAGAGAAGAAAGTGATATGCAATGGTTATCAATTGGTGTTTTTTTTATGATAATTATCGCTGGTGCGTTCTTTTTTGAACATGCAAATGTACTTTCTGGTTGGGTTCAATCCGATGCACAAAATCACGGAACAATGATCGATATTGATTGGAACGATGATGGATCTAAGGCATTAGCAATTTTTTCTAATGCTGGCGATAAAAACTTGATGAGTTGGGATAATGAAAATGGTTGGAAATCTCTTACATATGATTCTGAACCTAATGCCGTAGATTGGGCTCCTGCATTACAACACTGGTATATTGGCACAAATGATGGTGTAGAGGTTTGGACTGGAATTGGAACTGCTTCAAATCAAATGGCAATGAATTGGCCAGAAAATACAACCAATAATCGAGTAATAGACATCAGTAGTAGCGGTGTTTCTGGTTTTATAATCACTCAATCTACTGATGGTTCAATGATTCATTATTTTGAGGGAACTGAGGTTTCAAGTGGAACTTCTCCCCCTTCAACAGGTAACGATGGGGCAAATGATTATGATTCTAATGAGAATGATGAAAACTCAACTGAAGGGGAACTACAGCAAATAGGAAGTAATTCTGCAAATCAACAAAATCATGTACAGTTAACACACGTTGAAATGATTGATTCTGGAAGAGCATTGGTCATTGGATCTTCATCTGTATTCGGAATAAATCCAACAAACGCACTTACAATAGGTTCACTTTACGATGTATGGGCTTCAGGAACAGGAAATCCAAATATTCAATTAATTCATTCAAAAGCGGGTGTAGAATTATCTCAAATTATAAATTTAAATGATTCATGGGGTGAAAAAGAAGCTGTAGTAATCGGCCCTACTGACTGTTTAATTATCGACATTAACGGCATCGTTTCTGAATTATGTGAGGGGGGTGGTTCCTCTGGGGCAATAGATTTAGATGGTACTCTCTGGATAACATCATCAACAAATTCATTAGAAATTAAGAAAATAAGTTGTTCAGAGAATCAAGAATTACATGTAACTAGAAACTTACAATTGCCCGAAAAATATGAAATTAATTCACGTTTGGCAAAAATTAGCGGCGATGAATTGCAATTTTATGGTACAGATGATGACGGTAATGAAGTTAAAGCAACATTAGATCCTACAGCGAGCCAATCTGTATTAAGAAGTTTAGATATGCTTGGTCAATTAATTGTATTTATAATTGCAATATCTGTATTTGGCGTAACAATTTGGCAATTTTATGAAAATAGAGGAAAGGGCGCTTGGTAAGTTCTTATTGCCATAGACAATCTCATTTACCCTCTGTAGGCTGTGAGAAACCCAAGAGAGGAGTTGTGCAGGTTGAGTCGTAGTATGATGGACCAGTTTTTCGAGATTAAAGAGAGTCATCAAGACACAATCTTATTTTTTAGAATGGGGGATTTTTACGAGATGTTTTATGATGATGCAGAAATTGTTTCCAAAGAATTAGGATTGACTTTAACTAGTAGAGATAAAAATTCTGAAAACCCCATTCCAATGGCAGGTTTTCCTTGGCATGCGCTTGAAGACAACTTAAGAAAAATGGTCACGAAAGGTTACAAAATAACATTATGTGAACAGGAACAAGAGCTTAGACCTGGTGCCAAATTACTAGAGAGGATTGCTACAAGAGTATATACTCCAGGTAGTTTATATGAAGAGGGTTTACTAGAACAAGACAAATCATCAAGACTTGCTTCAATCGTAATAAAAAAGGAAAAAATTGGCGTCGCAATTATTGATGTTTCAACAAGTGAAGTATGGTCTTTGGAATTTAATGGAATTGATAATATCAATCAATGCTGTAATGAATTAATGCGTTGGGAGTTAAGTGAACTAGTAATGAGGAGAAATACCGCAAATAGTGACCAAATTAACAATATTATCTCAATAAGTGAAATTAATAGCATATCTCAACATGAAATCTCTACGAAAAAGTCTATCGCATTTGTTAAAGAAAAATTCAAACTAAAAGATTTAGGATCATTAGGTTTAGATGATTCTGAAATTTGTATAGATGCATTAGGTTTAGCTGCATCATACATCTCAAATTTATATAAAAATGAGACTATTCAACTAAGAGAACCAAAATTACAACAAGAAGAAGATATTGTTAATTTAGATAATACTACATTAAAAAACCCGGAACTAATTAAAACACTATCTAATGAAAAAGAAGGTTCATTATTTCATTCTATAGATAATACGAGGACCTGGATGGGTAGAAGAAGATTAAAAAACTGGATTATGAGGCCATTAAAAAATATTGAAATTATTAATAAAAGGCAATCTGCAATTGCTGAATTAGTTAAATCAAATCGAATACTGCATGAAATTAGGGACTCTCTCAAAGGAATGCGTGATTTAGAAAGGTTAGCAACAAAATTATCATATGGACGTATTACAAGTAGGGATTTAGTTGCTATTTCAATTTCATTAGGGAAAATGCCAGAGATTAAACAATTACTTCTTAGATCAAAGAATGAGTTTCTATTTGAGATAGTAAATGACTTAGACTCTTTGAATCTAATGAAAATGAAAATAGATGATGCCTTACTAGAAGAGCAACCTATTGGAATTCGTGATGGAAACATATTCAAAGAAAATTTTTCAAACAAACTAGATGAGTTCAGAAAGAATGTCGCCGAAGGCATTAATTGGCTTCAAGAATTAGAAATAAATGAAAGAGAAAGACTAGACATTCCATCATTAAAAGTGAGGCATAACCGTCAATTTGGCTGGTTTATTGAAGTTACAAAAACTCATCTTAGCAAAGTGCCAGAAGATTATAGAAGGAAACAAACCATGACTAATGCTGAACGATTTATTACTGAAGAACTTAAACAAAAAGAAGATATATTATTCAATGCTGATGAAAAAGGCAAGAAATTAGAATATGAGCTTTTTTGCTCATTAAGAGAGGAATGTAGAGAGGAAGCTGATATTTTAATTAAAATTGCAGATTCTATTTCAACTCTTGATGTCATATCTAGCCTTGCTGAAACAGCAAGAAATAGGAATTGGTGTAAACCAGAATTAATTGAAGAAAATAAAATTGAAATAAATAAAGGAAGACATCCGGTACTTGAAAAAATAGCAGGTTATGTCAGTAACGACACAAAAATGAATCAAAAAAGGAGACTGTTACTAATTACTGGACCAAATATGGGCGGTAAATCAACATATTTAAGACAAAATGCATTAATCGTTATTCTTGCACAAATGGGTTCTTTTGTACCTGCAAATAAGGCTAGAATTGGTATTGTTGATCGTATATTCACAAGAGTTGGGGCAAGTGATGATCTGAAAAGAGGGCGTTCTACATTTATGTTGGAAATGATTGAAGTAGCTCATATCTTAAGAAGAGCCACATCTAAAAGTTTAATTTTACTTGATGAAGTAGGAAGAGGTACTTCTACATTTGATGGATTATCTATTGCTTGGGCTGTTTGTGAGGATATTGACACTAGATTAAAATCAAGGACATTTTTTGCTACTCATTATCATCAATTAGTAGGTCTAGAAGAACAATTAGAGGGATTTACAAATGTACATGTTAGAATTGCAGAGGCGGAAAGTGGTTTAAAATTCCTTTACAATGTTACAGATGGTTCTTGTGACGAATCTTACGGCATACAAGTTGCCGCATTAGCAGGGCTTCCTCCAGAAGTTGTTGAAAGATCCATAGAACTATTATCGTTCTTAGAAATGCAGGCATCAGGGGCTAAAGCAGGTGTCGGACAACCTGCAAAAAGAGAACTTGGGCAATCAAGCCTAATGAAATATGTAATTGCTGCAAATGAGATAGAAGGAAGTTCTTTTGAAACAATGTCTCAATCGGAAGATGCTATGAATCCTTGTGAGATTGCAACAATAAAGCAACTGGAACTAATAGATCCTGATTTGCTATCCCCTAGAGATGCTTTAGAACACATATATCAATTAAAAAGAGTATTAGAAGGTAAACATGAATTAATGGAGGAATAATATTGCAAAATAAAATTCAAAAATTAGATGATAATACTATTTCTAAAATTGCTGCCGGAGAAGTTGTAGAAAGGCCTGCACAAGTTGTTAAAGAATTGATTGAAAACAGTATTGATGCAGGGGCATCAAGCATCAATATTGAAATTGAAAATGGAGGATTTGATTCAATAAAAATTACAGACAATGGGACTGGAATTGAAAAAAATGAGTTGTCATTATCTATAGAAAGGCATGCTACGAGTAAACTATCGAAAATTGAAGATCTTCATGAAATATATAGTCTTGGTTTTAGAGGAGAAGCTCTTTCATCAATTGCATCTATTTCAAAATTAAAAATTTCCAGTAAAAAGGAACAATCTGATGGATTTCAATTAAGTGTTTTAGGAGGAGAGGTAGGAAAAATAGTACCTTGTGCAATGAACAAAGGAACAATAGTGAAAATTAATGATATTTTCTTTAATGTTCCTGCAAGACTTGCTTTTCAAAGAAGATCTGCTACTGAATCTGCAAAAATTGTAGAAATCACAGTAGAACATGCCATGGCACATCCAAATATCTCATTTAATTTAAAAAATGAAGGTAGATTGATGCTTAATGTTCCTGCTGTAGAAAATTTACAAGACCGTTTGTTTGATTTACTAGGCTTATCTGCAACGAAGTTGATAAAATTACAATCACCGCCAGATGATGAAAATGCCCCTGGAGATGAAGTGTGGTCTGGATGGATTTCCCCTCCTGAATTAACAAGAGGTAGAAATGATGATGTGCATATACTCGTAAATAATAGGGTTGTTACAAGTCAACCATTTTCTGAATCAATTCGTAGGGGTTATCATACTAGATTAATGGTTGGAAGGCACCCTGTTGCTGTTTTAAATCTAAATTTACCTGCCAATGAATTAGATGTCAATGTACACCCTACAAAAAGAGAAATAAGATTAAAACACTCATGGAGAGTACTTCAAAGATTAGAAAGAAGTATTCAATATACCCTTTCTATGATTCCAACTCAACCAGAGAATAAAAGTAAATTGACAGGCATTACAACCAATAATGACACAATTAATGAAAAATTACCAACATATAGAAAACCTGCATGGGTCGAATCTGCAGGTAAGCAACTTTCATTAAATGACAAGATTGTAGAAGAACAAGTAGAGATAAAGGAAGAAAAGATACCAATTAGCACATCTCCTTCAATACAACAAACTTTACCAGAATTAGATAGTAAGCCTATTGCCCCAGCATTATCTATTGAAGAAAGAAACTTACACAGGTATTCTGGTAAAATTAAAACAATAAGTCCTATTGAGGAACCAGAATTGAATTTTTCTCAAAAAAATAATCTTCCAGAAATGGAACCATTATGCCAATTTGCAGATACTTATATTGTTGTTCAGACGGGTAAAGAATTACTTTTAGTAGATCAACATGCATTGCATGAAAGAATTAGATTTGAAAGACTAAGATACTCTAAACAATCTTGGGCACCTCAATCAAGATTGGAACCATTGGTTTTGAATTTAACACCAATTGAGTCAGAAAGATTAAGATCACAAAAAGAAAGAATTGAAGAATTAGGCTTTAAAATAGATGAATTTAATCAAGAATGGAGATTATTAGCGCAACCAGAAGCATTGCCCTCAGAGAAAATTATTGATTTTATTAGCGATATAATTCAAGATCTTGGAGATGATCAAAGAAGATTAGATTCAGTTGATAAATTAAAAGATCATGTTGCATTTATGCAATCTTGCAGGGGTGCTGTAAAAGCAAATCAAATCCTTAGTTTAGGTGAAATGAGACGCCTATTGTCAGATATGAAAAATATTCCAAATCCTTGGGCTTGTGTTCACGGAAGACCAACAGCATTGAAAATTTCAATAGATGAATTGGATAAACACTTTGGAAGGCATGGTTAGGAGATACTTACTCCTTGTACGTAAAGTCTTTTAATGAAATTTAAATCACTAATCGCATACCATTCAAATGATTCTATCAAACCTCCAGTAACTGTAAGTAATAGCATTGCACACATTTGCAATCTATGGTCTCCTCTAGCAAAAATTAAACTTTTTGGAGTAATTATTTTTGATTTAGAAATTATTAAATTATTATCTGATTTTATTTTAAAACCAAATTTTTCGCATAATTCGATAGTTGATTTTACCCTATTAGATTCTTTATTTATTGCATGATCTATGCCATTAATTCTCCCTCCATGTGAAATTGCCATAAGGATACTTAATGGAGTAATTGAGTCAATATTCTTTGAGATATCAATAGTAAAAGATTTTTCTCCACTATTATCCACCTCAATAATTACAGATTTATTTCTATGTTTCCAACTTAATCCCAATGAGGGCATATGTTCTTTAATCATTTCAAAACCTAAACTATCATTTTTTACAGGCCAATTATTTATTACAACTCTACATTTATGTAACTTGCAAAATAATAAGGGAAAGAAAATCAAAGAAGCTTCTCCAGGAATAAGAATTTCTTTATTTATTTCGATATTCCAAGGTTTAATTACAATTTCTCCATCATTAATTTCTAAATTAGCACCTGTGCCAATACATAATTCAAGCGTAAGTTCGAAATATGGTTTTGAAACTATTTCATTTGAAAAATATATTTTTAACTTTTCTATAGAACTAGGCATTGTGATTAATAATCCCGAAATTAATTGTGATGTTTTTTTTACAGGGACCTCTATGTTTTCCAAATTAAATAATCCTTCTAATGTAAATGGTAAATAATTATTATTTCCTCTTTTAATTGAAATTCCTCCATTCTCTAACAAGAATATCAATTCGGAAAAGTCCCTACAAGAAAGTGATTTGTCGCCACAAATCGTAGCATTTATTGCATTTCGTGCCAAAAAAATTGAAAGAAATCTCACAGTTGTGGCGCTATTTCCACAATCTAATACTCCAGGATTCTTGTTAAAGTTTCCTTTTTTACAACCAAAAACATCCCACTGATCTGTATTTTTAATGATTTTAACACCTAGTTTTTCTAAAACATTTGCGCAAGAAAATATATCATTACCTATACTACTAGGAGTCTTGATTATGGTTTTCTTTTCTGATTGAGCTGCAATAAATAACCATCTGATAAAATGACTTTTAGAACTAGGTAAATTCCAAATAATCTCTTTGTTTAATAGATTTACTCTTTTGAAAAGAAAATTATCTCTTTTTTTAGATATAAAATCTTCATAATCTCTTAGATTTAAGGGATTGTTACTCGAATTTTGCTCCATGTATACCTATGGCTAGACAAAACTCGATTATAGTCCTTTAAGCGTAATTACAATCTATATCCTATGGTCTGCAAACAAATTGAGTGGTGGCATGGTCAATGACAAATTAGGAAGGAATCTGCAGGATTTAAGGATTTCAATCACTGACAAATGTAACTTTAGATGTAGATATTGTATGCCTAGAGAGGTTTTTGATGATAATTGGGAATTCTTAAACCGCAATGAATTACTTACTTACGAAGAAATCCTATTAGTTATTGATTCATTTATGAAATTAGGCCTCAAAAAAGTCAGATTAACTGGAGGAGAGCCATTAATTAGAAAAAATATGCATGAATTAATACGCATCATAAAAAATAAATATCCTAAATTAGAAATTGCTCTTACGACAAATGGTTCTCTTTTGAGCCGTTATTCCGAAAAATTGAAACATGCAGGACTTGATCGTATCACAATTTCTCTTGATTCACTTGAACCAAAATTATTTGAAAAAATGAATGATACTAAAATCCCCATTAATCAAGTATTAGAAGGAATTCAATCTGCTATAGATTTAAATTTTATAAATATTAAAATAAATTGTGTAATTAAAAAAGGTTTGAATGAAAATCAAATAATACCATTAATTGAATATTTCAAAAATAAAAATGTAATTTTGAGATTTATTGAATTTATGGATGTTGGTAATTCAAATCAATGGAATCTTGATCAAGTATTTACAAAAGATGAGATAATAAAAAAAATAAATTCAAAATTTAATTTTTCGCCATTAGGACGGTTGAAAAAATCTGATGTTGCAGAACAATGGGTAGAAAAGAATACAAATCAAAAAATCGAAGTTATTTCTTCTATATCTCAACCTTTTTGTTCAAATTGTACTAGAGCAAGGCTTTCATCAGATGGCAAATTATACACTTGTCTTTTTGCTTTCAAAGGTTTTGACATTAAAAAAATCTTAAGAGAAGAAGGTGACATCACAACTAAAATAAAGGAAATATGGGAGCATAGAGATGATAAGTTCTCTGAACTTAGAAACGAATTCATTAAAATCGAAAAAAAGGTAGAAATGTCATATATTGGTGGATAATTATAACGCTGGCAATCTAATCTCTGACAATTCTGAATTTGATCTTTGATAATACAGTCTCATAATCCACATTCCATCATCAGTTCCTGCTGCTGTTGAATTAATAATGAAATAATCTCCTTCATTTACGGTATACATCGCATCTTTATCATGAAAAGCGATTACTGATCCTATCCTTCCATATACATCTGCATCTCCTGCAAATCCTTTGAATCCAGTTTGATTAAGATCTTCAGAATGATAGATGTTGAATTGTACCATATCAGGATCCAAATGCTTATTTAAGTCTGTAAATTTCACTATTTGAAAACCATTTTCTAAACCAGTAACACTTACTTCAGCTATTGGTGGAGCTTTTTCAGCAGTATTAATACTGCCAGAAATCATAATGACAATGATTGATGTCAATAATACTGTAATCGCCAACAATAAGACTGTTGCAATAACTGGACTTACGGCGGATTCATCAGAATCTAAACTTCTTCTAATGCGCATAATTCCGTTCTCTCCATTAATAGCAGAGCGATGAACCATACTAAATCCTCCGTTCATGCAATTCTTTGTACAGTTTCAGGTGTTATACCCTCTTCTGGTGTAACTCTATAACTCATTACAGACAAGTTTTCGGGAGCATTTCTAAACTTTCTAACAATCATTCTAGTCTCAAATTCACTTCCAATCATATGTACTCCAAAAGTCAAAACCATGTCTGCAAGTGAAGACATCTCTTGTTCTATAGATGAATCTAATGAATCTGTACTTACGCATAGCAATAAGATTCCTTTAGCCATTTGAGTATGTGCTTGCATCATCCTTAGCATTGAAATCACCCTACTTTTTTCATATCTTTGGAAAAAGAAATCTAAATTTTCTACTGCACAACGAAAGAATGGACCCCGCTCAATAATGCTGTTGGCCATCTCTGTCAAAAAATCCTCAGTTTCATCATCAACAAATCTTGTTTGTGATAATCTTTGAATATCAGACATATTAAATCCTTCAAGTCTGTATTTACTAGCTTGCAATTCTTTTCCTAATACTCTTTCATTATATTCTGAACCAATACTAATTATCTGTAACTCATTTAACCAATTATATTTGTCATATACTTGCATTATTTCATCAGAAGTTTCATTTGTTGAGATATATACTGTATTTTCAGGTTCTTCACAAGGAGATAAGAACTGTTTTGCAAATAATTCTGCACCAGCTCCTGGATCTGTAAGTGCTAATATCGTAAACCCTCTAGGGACTCCGCCATTCATTATTTTATCAAATTTAGGAATTCCAAAGCTACCCATTTTGCCAAAAAATTTCTCATCTTCTGTGGAAATTACAAATTTTGTATTTACGTCCATAATTTAAAACTCCTTAATTAATTACTATTTGGCCTCTATCTATTAAATCTGTACAATATAAATCTAAATTCGCTAAAACTCCTGGTGGTGTTTGATCTGGAACATTAATAATCACCGAAAGTACTTCTCTTTGTCTAAATGTATTTACAAAGGTATGTAAATATTCAGCTAACATTCTTTCTTCATTATATATTGCCAAAGCATTAACACTATCCAAGATAACAAAACTCCTTTCACTCAAAGTTCTTCTCATTTGATACATTGTCCTTAATAATGCACTTTCAAGCATAATTGGAGAATCAATATATGAGATATTAGTGTGTTCTGTATTTGTTCCACCTAATATCCCTGATGAAACCATATCCAAAAATTGAATGTTTCCTGTAGGGATTCCTAGCGATTCTAAACCTTCAATAATTTCATTCGCACCTCTTGAAGCAGAAATATACACTCCTCCCATCTCAAAGACGTTTATTAATGGATGAATTACACTTGCAGTGACTGTGAATGAATTTGATGTTCCGCATCTAACTTGAATAGAACTATTCAACCCCACCTCACTTAATTGCTCTGCTATTTTTTGATCTAATTCTATCATTTTAATTCACCTCTAACTTGAAGAACCCCATTTTAACATCGGAGTAAGCATTACTCCTATTGAAGTTAATTCTACAGCATATTTTGCACGACTGTGGGATGTACCTCTCATTTTTACAACTTGTAAAAATCTTAGCAAATGGCCCATTCGTTCAACATCTCCTAATACTATAATGCCGTCACTGATGGCTTCTTCAACACCAAAAGAGGACCACATATTTACTCCCGATTTTTCTGAAGTAATTTCTGAAATCAATAATGTAGTGCATCCAAGAGTGGATAACTTTTTTCCTAATGTAAATAGGAAGTCTCGAATTAATTGTTCGCTTTGTATCTTATAACAAAGTGTTGTTACTGAATCGATAACTAATCTAGTTACTCCAATTGTGTTTACAATATCTGTAATTGCCTTAATTAATGCATGAATATCTCCCAAATCAAATGTTGCTTTAGTCAAGCCAAGCCAAGAATACAAAACATCCATATCAAATACATTAATCAAACCTTTATCTACCATTTGCATGTCAAAGAAATCATATTGACGTACATTATCAAGCAATTTCACAGATGGCTCTGTAGCAGTAAAATGCGCACATGCCTCTCCATTTTCTGCACCTCTTACTAGAAACTCTAACCCTAATGTAGTCTTACCACAACCACAAGAGCCTGCGGCTAATACTGTAGAACCATAAGGTATTCCTCCACGCAATATCTCATCGAGACCATGAATGCCAGTTACACATCTGTCTCGGACATAACCTGCTGCAGATTCCATGTGATTCATCACCTCGTGTACTAATTGGGTTCATGAAATCATGGGTTATTTTGAACCTGGAGTGCCATCTTCTAAAGGAATCCAATTAGACGAATTAGAAAATTCATTATTATTCCATACAAGAGAGTATCCATTATTTATATTCCAAGTACTATCCCAATTAAAATCTATTAAATTATAAGTTAATGCTGAATTATATTCTGCATACTGAAATAAAATTTGACCACCACTTGACTCAAGAGAATTTATCTGACCACTTCCAAGTACACCGGATATACCCATATCAATTACCAAAGCGGCACCTAAATCCTCTTGTATTGAAGGATTTCCAGAGAGTAAAAGATAACTTTCACCAGGAACTACCCCCATAGTTATCAATTCATGTGCAGATACTACATCATTTGTAATTCTAGAAACACTCCATCCTGACAAGTTTACAGCAAATTGATCCCTATTATGTAATTCAATCCATTCTGGCCCTCCTGAGTTGGGATCTATCATTATTTCTGACATGAACAACCTATCTGCAAAACCTGCTCCTATGTGTACTTCTAAACTAATCAATACAACCTCATCTGACATGTGCATTGTTCTACTTATTGAAACACTTGAAAATGAGCTGTTTCTATGAGTCCCATCATCAAACAATAATTCCCCAACTCTTGATGAATTAGGAGACTCTTCTACTCTTACCAATAATCTAACATCATAATCCTCAT
>PAAW01000034.1 GCA_002699515.1 Methanobacteriota archaeon | reverse complement strand
TCTTACAAGTATTTCCTGAAGTTATAACGATGATTAAACCAGCTAAACTTGAATCTCTAGCCTTACCATAAAATAATGTATTATCATTAACTCCTACAGATTCTAACCATAGCATACCAACTTGACCGCTTGCATTATCCCAGAGAGAATCATCAGATCCATCAGATAAATTTACAATTGTAATTTCATCCTCCCAAAATTGTATCTCTTTACTACCAGAATATCCTTGTAAAACAAAATCAGTCATATGATTGAATTGTATTATTTCAGCATTAATATCTGTAGTTCCGCAAGGAGTTGGACTTTGAATTCCCAAGGGATATTGCCCAGGTAGACAAATAGATAGTTCTGGCTCAGAAAGAATTTCAAACATAGGAACACTAAATGTTTCGTATTGTAGCATAAGGCCCATCTCTGTAAAATTCTGTTGTATTGCATCAACAGTTGCCTGTTCTTCTATAGAACCAGAATGCCTTCCTGGATTACCTAAATCAACTAACATTTGAGTATATCCTCTTGCTCTTGAACTATCGAATTCCACTAATTTATACTCTGGCACTTTAGAAGAAAATTGAGAAACTGTATATATTCCAATTCCTGCTGTTGAAAATATAATCATTAATCCTATAATTAAATGAATTAATGAAAAAACAATACCTCCTTCTGTTTCCCATTTTTTCTCTACTATTCTCTTCCAAATACCATTTAAGTCATTTGAATCATCTGAAAATGGCTCATTTATTTTCGGCTCTAACTTTATTAAACGCTCTACTAAATCTTCCTTATTTCCTGAAACTGGCAAATTACTTTCCTTTAATCTCTGTTTAAGTTCAGAAACTTTGAGCGACATTAAGTCCTCTGCCATAAAATGCGGTGAAAATTCATTATTAAGTAATCATCCTAAAGAATATTCGAAAAGATTAGATTTCGTCCCCTGTCCATCTTTTTGAAACATTATTTTCAATTCCTAACTGATCTAAAATTCTAGACACAATGAAATCTACAAGATCGTCAATAGAATTAGGATAATTATAAAATCCAGGACTTGCAGGTAAAATTACAGTATCCCAAGAAGATAATTTTAGCATGTTTTCAATATGTACTGTAGCCAAAGGAGTTTCACGGGGAACTATGATTAATTTTCTCCTTTCTTTCATTGCAACTATTGCACTTCTTGTCACAAGATTATCTCCGATGCCAGATGCTAATTTACCTAATGTTGTCCCACTACAAGGAACTATTACCATAGCATCTATTTTTGCAGAACCACTAGCAGACTTAGCAGCAATGTCTGCATTGTCTTCTAAAGTAACTCCTTCTATAGATTTTAACTTTTCAAAATCATAACCGCATTCATGAGTTAATGTTAATTTTGCAGACTCTGTCACAATAACTCTCATCTTATTGCCTAAATCCGAAAGTACCTCAATTAATTTAAGCCCATATAATGCGCCAGATGCACCAGTTATTGCAACAATGATTTCACCCATCAATCATTTGTAAAAGACTCTATATTTCAAACCTTGTTTAATAATTTAAATAATGCATCAGCTAAATATTCATATTCTGAATCATGATTATACAAATGTGCTGAAATTCTCAAATACCTACCTTCTGGGTTTGGCCAATACCATACGGGAACTTGAATATTATATTCCTCAAGAAGTGAGATATGTAAGGGGTCGGGCTCGTGTAACGGGATTCCATTAACTGCATTACCAGGTAATTTTAATGTAGCAATACAAGAGATCATCTCATCTGGACATGGTTTCTCAATGTTTAATTTTTTACAAATAATCTCTCTCCCTTTCAATACTAATTTATTATTCAGTGACATTATTTCATTTAATCCACCATCAATTAAATTCTCTAAATAGTTTATTAAAAATGGCAAAACACACCACCCTGAAACATCTCTTGTCCCAGTCCAATCAAATTCGTGCCTAAACCTAGTTGTTTCACCCAAAGGAAAAGTCATCCCATGACTTATTGTAAGTGGATGAATTAATTCCTGTAAGTTTTTCCTTACATGCATTATTGCAACCCCTTTTGGTGAGCAAAGCCATTTATGACAATTGCTAATTGTAAAGGATGCTCCTATCTCTTCAAGATCCATAGGGAACATCCCAATCCCGTGTGCTGCTTCAAGGAGTACTTTTACGCCCATAGCTTCAAGTTTCTTAACTATCTTTTCAAAAGGAAGTTTCAGTCCAGTAGGGCTTGTAACAGTATCAATCATTGCAAGTTTTGTATTCTTATTTACGCAAGAAACTATCTTATCAAAAATTATTTGACTATTTTTTACGGGAAATGGTATGTCGCAAACCACAACTATAGCAGAACTTTTTTTTGCGACATAGTCTAAAGAATTTCTACAAGCCTGATATGTATGATTTGTAACGATTATTTCATCACCGGGATTAAATTGTAATGATCTTAAAATTGTATTTACTCCTGAAGTAGCATTCTCAATTAATGCTAAATCATCATAATCACAATTCAATAATTTAGATATTGCTTTTCTAGATTCCAATAATGCATTAGGGGCTATTTCTTCAAAAAACCTCACTGGTTCTGCTTCCATAAGATTTTGCCAACGTCTTTGCTCTTCTAAAACTAAAGTAGGAGTAGCACCAAAAGAACCATGATTCAAAAAAATAATACTTTCATCTAATTGCCAATTAGAAGCTAAATCTCCCTTAAATGGTATGTCCATTGTACACACACAGCGAATAAGGTCTTTCAAGATGTGCATAATTTAAGCGCTAGTTACTTTTCGAAGGATTAATGCTGGAATCAGAAACACTACCCAAAAAATTTGTAATACCAATTATATTTTTAATTATAATTGCATTATTAGTACCTATTGGCAACATAATCAATAATTCAGAAGGTAACGATACAGAAGAAGAAAAATGGGATCAAACAGTGGTAATAGCCATTTTCACATTGTCTTTTGCATTATCTGGAATCATAATTTTTGTAATCATAAGCAACCCATCAATTCTTTCTGAGAATAATGAAAATGAAGATTCTGTGAGTTTTGTAGAAAGAGAACAGAATAATCAATTAAAAAAATAGTTTTTTCAACTTAAAGATGGGCCCGCCCAGATTTGAACTGGGGTCTGTGCGTCCCAAACGCACGAGCATAACCAAGCTAACCCACGGGCCCTTATTCTAGCCGAACATACTAGTAGTGATAAGCATTCAGCCTAACATTAACCATTTTTCATTGGAGATCCTGAGAATCAATCCTTCTGATTCTGAAACATCTATGACTTTTTCGAAATCTATTTCAAATTTATTTTTAATTAGAAAATCTTTCAAATCTTTTAAAAAAATCTCTCCCTGATCATTTGAAGATCCTTTTAAGATCTGGGGAATAGATTTTTTTTCTTCAAGAGGTGTTTTTTTAATATCGGCCTTAATATCCAATTTAGAAAAATCATCCCTTAATTCTTCAGGAATATTATTTAATGAAACAAGTCGATGTAACTCGTCTGTATCATTAGTCCTCCCAACAATGTGCGGATTTATTTGTATTTCACCACAGCGGGTGCAAGAAAAATTAGTTTTTTTCCGCTTCCCGAAAAAAAAATCACAATCATTACATTTTATTACCAAATAAAGATGTGTTTTTTTAGACATCATTAGACAACTCAAATGTTAAAATCAATATCTCCATCTCTTTTGGGCCCCCTTGGAACTGGAGATTTTGATTCTCTTTTATTTGGATTAATATCTAATGCTGAACGTGTAAGACCTTTTCTTACTCTTCCTAATTGCTCTGAATGTTGGAATGACATTGTTTCAGGAAGAATAAGGGCTGCTAAAGCTACACCATAATGTCCTTGACCTGCTGTAACTTCGTCTACTGCGATATCAAATTTAATTACTTCTAAATCTCTGCTTGCTAATTTATTTCTGAAATTTTTCCTAAGTAATTCATCTGTAGCTATTGAATCTGTTTGTGTTGAAATGGATGCAGTAATTGAACATTCATCACCTTCTGGTGTTTTACAATGTGCCCAGGCAACTCCTGCAGAGGCAATGCCTCCATTGAATGCATGCCCAATGGCTAAATGGCATTCAACCAAACTTCCCATAGGCAATAATTCTGGAGCTATTGGTTCAAAACCCATAGGCAACATTGCACCTTCAACTCTGATTAATCTAGCATCTCCAAGACCAAGTTCTACCAATCCTTGATCATATGCATCTTCTTCATTTTCTCCCCATGGTGCTACAGCCGTCATTAACCATCCAGGACATACACTTGAATGTGGACCCCTCATGTGTTACGGGTGATGTTAGGGGTTCATGAATGCACCCACCCTCACCTCAATCATGGAGTTTGAGAAATCCCAGATTAAATATTTTATTTTGGTATCTCAAATCCTAATCTTAGTTGTGTCATTATACAAAATAATTCATGAACCAAGTGAAAAATATTGGATTTTAGTAATTGTACTCTCCTCATTAATTTTCATTTTCATAATTTCTATGTTTACAGCCAAAAACACAAATCAAAATAAATTTTTCCCACAACTTAATTCAGATATTACAACTGTTCAAAAATCAAGGACTATTAATTTAAAAAATGATGAATTATCAAATGAAAATATTCCTGATGTATTGGATGAGGGTTGGGATTTACCTCTTTAATTAAAATAATCTTATTGTTTCAAGATTTTGAGGTGAATAAGTTCTTGCTTTGAATTTTTCACGTAATGTACGTCCTAATTCACTACATTTTCTGTAATCTCCATGATGGCATACTATAGAATAGGGTCTTGGATTTAATTGGTCTACGAAATCCAATAACTGTTTTCTATCTGAATGCCCACTAAATCCATCAATTGTTACAAATTCACAATTTACTTCAATAGTGATTGTCTCTCCTTCAAAAAACATTTGTACTTCTCCAAATCCTTTTTGCAATCTTCTGCCAATAGTTCCTTCTGCTTGATAACCAACAAAACATAATGCATTTCTTTCATTGGCAGCCCAATGTCTAAAATAAGACATTACTGGGCCTCCATTTAGCATTCCACTTGTTGCTAATACGATACATGGAGATGGATCACTTAATATGGCTTCTCTCATTTCTCTTCCTTGAACTTTACGAAACCATGATGCACTAAAGGGATTATCATCAGAATTAGTTTGTATTGAATTCCTTAAATCCCTAGTTAAATAATCTGGATGAGATGCATGTATTGCTGTCGCTTCTTGTATCATCCCATCTAAATAAACGGTACATGGTTCGAAATCTCCACTCCTAAATAGTTCATCAATTGCGATCATAACTTCTTGACTTCTTCCAACTGCAAACACAGGTAAAATTATTTTCCCATTGCGGCCAATTGTTCTTTTAATAATCTCTTGCAATTCAGAAGTTGCTTCTAATCTAGAAGGCTGAAAATCTCCTTGTGCACCATATGTAGATTCTATAACTAAAGTTTCACAACGAGGGAATTTAACATTTGCAGCATCAAAAAGCCAACTTTTTTCGAATTTTGTATCTCCTGTGAAAACAATATTATGTTTTCCTTCTCCAATATGAAAATGGCATGCTGAGGAACCCAAGATATGTCCTGCATTTGTCATTGTAAGTTTGATATCAGGAGTTATATCTGTAGTTTCTTTCCAATTCACATCAATTACATGCTTCATTGTTTCTCGAACATGTTCCATTTCGTAAGGTGGTGATTTACCTTCCATTCCTGCAACTTTCAAATAATCTGATTGTAACATCAACATTAAATCTCTTGTAGGTGGTGTGCAATAAACGGGGCCTTTATATCCAAATTTAAATAAAATCGGCAACATTCCTGCATGGTCTAAATGAGCATGCGTTAATACAACAGCATCTAATTTCTCCAAGGGTAATGCCTCAGGTGCATTAAAAAAGGGAAGTGGATCTGTCGATGAGGCAATATTTACTCCAACATCTATCATGACTCTTGATTCATTGGTTGTGATCAAATGGCATGCTCTACCAACTTCCCGATATGAACCAAGTGCTGTTAATCTAGCCCATGGATTACCAGCTAATTTAGGGCGGTAAATATTTCTTCCAAAGTCACGTAATAATTTTCTTCTATCATCTGCTGTTGCTTTCCTAAAGCCACGAATATCATTTACAGTTTTACTTTGAAGTGCAGGAGTTCTTTCTACTTTAACCAACCAACCAATTTTATCTCTTAATTTATTGATGTTTTCACCCCTCCTTCCTACTGCAGTCCCTGGATCTTCACAAGTAATTATTAGTTCACATAAACAAGGATCGAAGTGCATTCCTGTAATTCTTGCTTCATCAGGAATGATTGACCTAATATATTCTTTTGATTCTTCTTCGGAGCACAAAATACTTTCGTCTGGCCTAATAACTACTCTTCTTTTAATTGATTTAGCAATCTCACCTGTTAAACCACTACCTGAACCAAATCTATCTGGTGTTTTAGTAATTATAGAAACGGTTGCTGCCTCTAAATCAATTTTATAATCAATATCTTTCGGTATCATTTTTGCAATTTTACTTTTAACTTCTTGAAAACTAAGTCTCATTTAATCACCTTTCCCTATTGAAACCCTCCTACTCTAAAGAGTAAGCCCTAAAGGCGGGCCAGCCGGGAAAATTATTTTAATGATGCAATTATTTTATCAATTTCATCAACAGAAAGTTGAACGAAACCGTCTGATTCAGTGATAAATGCTAAATCCATTCCATTACCTGATGCTGCATCTCTTTGACCTGAAGCAAGTAAAGCCCTTGCTGCTAATTTAATGGCATCACTCTTCTGCATTCCATCTCTAAATCCGTCTTCTAAAACACCATACATATAGGGAGATCCTGAGCCTGTTGCGCAATACACATCTGGAATTGAACCTCCAGCACCATCAATGCTGTATACGCTGGGGCCTGTGTCGTCAACACCTACAATTAGTAATTGTACCCAATATGGCCTTCCCAACAAAATATTTGCAGTTAATGTTGCTGCACCCTTTACTGTCATTGCATGGCCTCTTCTTAATTGGAAAAGTGTTGTTTCTGCACTCAATGTTCGCGATAAACTTTGTGCATGGCCAACTAATCCAGCTGTAGTCAATGCAAGATTAGGTCCTATTTTGAATAATTTTTGTACACTCTTATTTGCAATAAAATGTCCCATTGTTGCTCTATGATCTGCTCCAACAACAACCCCTCCATCATAACAAATTCCTAAAGTGCTAGTTCCAGTCTTTAGTTTGTCCATACTTGATTCCATGATATTCACCAGAACGAGTCCATAATACTAGGATGCTCTAATACACCCCTGTACGGAGGTGGTTTATCAACCCGACGAATAAAGTTATATTAAAAATACAAATTTTAGACTAAATATTACAAAAGAATTGAAGACCACCAACAAAGCAGACAGGTTGTGGATGAAGGTAATCAAGCAAAACTTCCATTTGATGAAGAGGACATAAATGCATTGTTTGATGCTGAAGAAAAGAAAGAAGGCTCAAAAATAAAACCCTTTACCCAAGCACCTCTTAAGGGTGTTTTTATGCCTAGCCTTAACAAAAAAAATCAACCTGTTAAAAAAACCAATATTACATATCATAATTTAGATGAATTATATCCAGATGCAAATGTTGCTAACGATGAAGGTTTTGTCATCCATAGAGCAAACCTATTAGGAATAAATGGTATTTTACAATTATTTAATTGGGCCTCTGATGGAGATATTAGTGTGGTTAATTTGAAAGATATTTTATCTGAAGATGAGGTTCTTGCACAAATTGTAGATAAATTAAATGAATTCATAATTCATGATCTTGGTGGAGAAATTCTTCAACTATCAGAAACAAGATTGCTAGTATTACCTCCTTCGTGCAAGGGGATGAAAGGACTTGCTGATGAAGCATTTGTGAAATGAGGATTGAAGATGGAATCCCCAATGGAAATGTCTTGCCCAGTTTGCGGTGATGAAAAAAGTTTGAAAATGATAACTCATTCTACGCAAATTGCATATTTTGGAGAACACACACAAATTACACTTACTTGTAGCAATTGCGGGCTTAGACAAACCGATTTTATCCCTGCTGAAGGAAAAATTCCTGGTGTTTGGACACTAAAGCTCGATTCTTTAGATAGCCTAAATGCGAGGGTAGTAAGAGGCTCAAAATGCACCATAGAAATTCCTGAATTAGAATTAGGAGTTTATCCCGGAGTTCATTCATCTGGATACGTTTCAAATGTGGAAGGAGTGCTCAATCGTTTCAAAGATGCAATAAACATAACAAAAAACCAATTTGAGAAAGATGAGTTAAATGAATTAGAAAAATGTGATTTTCTTTTAGATACATTAAATAAAACAATAAGTGGTTCAAATATGGAAATTATAACTCTTATTTTTTCAGATCCAATGGGCCATTCTAAAATATTACACGATAAAGCAATATTTAGAGAATTAACTCCTGAGGAGATAGAAAATCTATCCTAGAAATTGTTTCAAATCTGGAGGAGTCCAATCATCTGGTTTAGCAACTTTCCCATCAGCTCTCTTCAATACTTTTCCATCTACTAATTTAGCCATATTTGATCTATGTATTTCCTTAAATGCATCATCGATTACATGCTGTAATCCATGATTTAGTACACTACCTGCTAAAATATAAGCAATATCACCTAGTGCATCTAAGATTTCTAATAAATCACCAGCCCTTACTGCATCAGCATACTCTTGTACTTCTTCCTCAAGTAACCTAATTCTTAATTCTCCTAAATCTTCATCACCTAAGGTAGGTGATTCAGAATGAGGGATTTCAAATGCCTCATTAAATTCTTCCAGCATATCACATTCAAAGCGCATACAGGTCGCTAATGAAGAAAGGCCTTAGAATTAGCGCTTGTCTTATTCTAAATCCAATCTTCTTTTATTCATTGTATATGATGCAGCACCAATTAAAGCAATCAATGAAAACAAACCAGTAAATCCTGGAACTCCTTGACCTGTTGTTTCATCAACCACACTAGGAAGTCCTGGAGATGCATCGAGATTCACTGTAATAAATGCAGCCAAGAAATGTACTCCATCGTCATATGCAACGAATAACTCTACAGTTTCTGACGTATCTGGGGCCATTACAACTAAAGCACCAGTAATTACCTCTGACATTGGTCCTACTGCATTTGGATTTAGTCCATCTGAAAGGATATAAGCAGTTACTAAATCTCCATCAGGATCTGCGCACATTGCAATCAGGTAATAATTCCCAACAGGTAATGTAACTGTAAGGTTCATTGGTACTGCAGGAGTTCCTGACGGTATTCCTGAAATTAATTTATTATCATTTACAACTACAATTCCTGCTGACTCGAATGCATAATATAGATCACATACGGGAGGAGCATTAGGTTTACTTTGTGAATTAAATGGATCTGTTCCTTCTGCAATTTCTACAAGATCTGGTACGCCATCATTATCACTATCTTCATCAAGACCATCACAAATTCCATCTCCATCTGTATCAATTGGCATATCTTCACTCCAACTAGGATCTGTTCCACATGCAATTTCATCAACATCATCCCAACCGTCACCATCAGAATCTGGATATTCAATACATCCATCTCCATCTACATCTGGGCCTGCACTTGCATCTTCATCTGGACATTGGTCATCAATATCTCTAATCAAATCACCATCTGAATCAACAGTTGAAGCTTGAGAGAAACAAGCTGAACTTTCAGTTAATTCCCAATTATTAATCATTAATTTTGCATTAACACAATAAAAACCGTCATGTAGATGAGCGAACCGAATAGTTTCAACATCATCAAGTGGGGGGGCAATAAGGATGTATGTTCCTACTTCTTGCTGTCCTCCTGCGATTCCAACTGTGTAAACGACCTCATAATATTGACCAGCAGTCATATCATTAACATTGAATTCAACAGTACCTACACCATCTAATCCTGTATTTGCATTAACTAATATTTCTGCATCATCATTAGGTGCTAATGGATCTGTTACTGTGAAATCTAAGTATAATTCATCAACAAGAGTTGTACCAGAGGTCAACATTATTTTCAAACTGTATTCTTTATTTCTTTTACCTTGATCTACAGTCAAACCTGAGACATATACTAATTCAGTTGTTGAACAGTAATCATCTATAGATCTAGAATCTATTAATTGATTTGTACCTGAGTCGACAATATCATCATTTTCATCAAATACCCAATACAATAACTCATAATCTATTGGCGTGTTAATATAACGGAATAATTCACAACCTCCATAATTAAATTTATAATCCATTCCTGCAAGAATTCCTCCTTCATGCGAAGAGTCAAAATTAATGTATCCTATATCCCCCGCTGCGAAAGAATCTGAATAAGCATCTACAACTTCAAAACCTGCAACAGTTATTTGTGCAATAATGTAAAATCCTTCTTGCTCAACATAAGAAGACATAGGATTAGAGATTATTTGAGTTGGCCAATTAGCATAATCAAAAACTTCATCTGAACCATCTGCACAATCATTATTTCCGTCATTAATTAATGACCAACCCATGTAAATTGAGCTGCCATCATCACAAATAAAATCACCTAAATCCCAAGGATCAATATCTGATTCATATTCTGAAGCAATAGTTAATGTTTCAGAATGTGAGGTTGAACCAGAAGGTATGGCAAATGACATGTCCCAAGTATTTGTGTAAGAATCAGTACTTGCATCATAAACTTGAGGGCCACTTCCTACAGTATTTGGACAATCGTATTTATTGAAAATTGTACCATCTGCTGCGTTAGGGAATTCATCTAATTCAAAAGTATCTCTACACAATCTCCATTCTAAATCATAATTAGTACCTTGAAACAAATTATCCATTGTAAAAGATAATTCAATATCTTCATCCAAATCATAATGATTAGAACTTGCAGAAACTGTAAGACTTTCTAAGTTTGAAAGTGTCTCATCAATAATACTAAAATCATTTGTGAAATGATGTGTTTCTGTGCTCTCCAAATATAACCTCATATCAAGAGTATAATCTCCAGGAGATAAACCAACTACTGAATAATCTTGCCATGAAACCCACCAAGAGGTTATTGACCTGAAATTTTCATCTAAAATAATTGTTTGATCAGATACTACGTTATTGGAATCATCTAAAACCAACATATTAATTTCGTAATCTACAGGATCATTGATGTACCTAAATAAACTTTTAACAGACCATTCAAATTCATAATCCATTCCATTTAACACGCCATTTGGATGTAGTGCTTTAAAATAAATCTGACCACTTGTTCCTGCTGCAAATGAATTTGACAAATTATCTGAAACAATATAATTACTAGCAATTAATTCACCAACAAAGAAATACCCCTTTTGTTCGGCATATAGTGAAGCAGAAATCGTTTCAGTAGGCCAATTAGCATAATCAAAACCTTCATCTGAACCATCTGCACAATCAGCATCGCCATCATTTACCATGTTCCAAGTTGAAATCGTTGAACCATCGTCGCAAGTAAAATCAATATTGTTTTGATCTAATTTCCAAACCTCTACATCAGACTCATATTCTTGACTTATCACTGCATTCAGAACTTGATTATTACTTCCAGTAGGGACTTCTATAGTCCCTAATTCTTCAATAAAAAGATCATTTTCAGCATCATAAATTGTAGGCCTCCATGCATTAAGGCAATAGATATCTTGATAACTAGTTCCATCTTTATAACTAGGGAAACTATGATATTGGCGATCACGACAAAGATGTAAATCAACACTGTAACTTGAGATTGGTTCTAAATTTTCTAACTCAATAACAATATTAACATCTTGATTGTCTTCATAATAATTATCATCTACGGTTATCGATATATCTTCTAACCCTGTTAAGTCTAAATCAATAACTTCAAATTCTTGTGTGTATGTAATTAATTCAACTCCTTCTTGGGTCAGAGTTATTTCTAAAGAATAATTTCCAATACCTAAACCAGCAACTGAAACATGACTTGTACCAGAATTAGAACTTGTTTCACTTCTGGAATCAATATTTGAATGTGAACCCGTAGTAAATATACTTGAATCACTTAAATCAATCACTGAATAGTCTAAATCATATTCTACTTTCTCTGTAATATAACTAAATAATTGTTTGGCAGAATAAGAAAATTCATAATCATCGCCAAGCAAAATTGTTTCATCTCTTAATGAATTAAATTCCACAATCCCTCTATAACCTACAGCAAAGCTATTAGAAAATGTATCTACTAATTCATAATCTCCAACCATTAATTCAGCAATTACATAATATCCTCTTCCACAACCATCATAATTAAACCAAGTCCATTCAAGAGATGGTTGATCCCAGCCATAATGAGACCAATCTGTACAATTATAGTAATAAGAAGCATCAATAACCTCAGTTGGCCAATTAGCATAATCAAAACCTTCATCTGAAGCATCAAGACAATCATTATTTCCATCATTAACCATCCACCAATCATCAACTGTGCTTCCATCATTACAAGAAAATGTGCCTAATTCCTCTGGGTGAACATCCGAAATTTTGCTAAATTCAATTGCTTTAGCAATATTGTAATTATTTACTCCTGCTGGAATATTAATAACTTCGTCCCATAAATAAGTCTCATATTCATCTGTTGCTGCATCATAGACATATGCATCTAACATCCTCTCACTGCAATCATAATTGTTGTAATGCATACCTTCAGTAAAGTGGATGTTACCATTATCAATATTCGTAATATCATAGCAAATTGTCAATTTCATATCATAATCAATACCTGGATTTAATCCATTTACTGCCGCACCAACCATAATTGATGATTGTTCATCATAATGATCACTAAGTACTGTAACTAATATCTGTTCAGCACCAGTAGTGCTTCTTGCCTCTTCAGCATTTATGGTATTAGTAAAAACCGATGATAAACTCATCAATATTAATGTCAATACTAACATTGATGCTTTTGCTTTATAGCCTAATTTATTCTCTTGCATGCTTATAAGGACGTTGCGTCAATGACTTAATCATATCTATATTAAGATAAAAAATCTTTTACAAGGTGAGAATTTTGATCTTTTAATTCCTGATGATTTTTCATCCATTCGGATGCTTTTTCAATGCAAATTTGTTTCATTTCACCTGCTAAAATTTTCCCAGAACGATAACCTTCGTTTAATTCTCTTAATCTTGTATCATCTTCTTCAAAGAAATACATCATATACTGATAAGCAACATCAATCTCAGGGTTCCCTCCATATTGACGATGCTCCTCGATTGTTGATTTTCCTCCTGAATATGCAGACTTTATTTTCTTTTCAATTGTTTTCAAATCGTCTGTAAGGAATATTGTTGTATTTGGTTTACTAGAACTCATCTTATCACCAGTCATACCTACTGCAAATTTGTGATAAGTGCTTGCAGGTTGTAATAATCCCAAACCACCCATCTTACGTTCTAAATTTAGTAAAATGAATTTGACTTCATCATAATCAGATATCGTAGCACCTGGAATTCCGAAAGTCCCATGTTTTGGATTTTTAATGAAATCTGCGTAACCTACCTCAGTTAAATTATTACTAATCTCTGAAAATAATTGATCCCTTACTTCCCGATTTAATCTACCATTCTCAGAAACACCCATTGC
>PAAW01000033.1 GCA_002699515.1 Methanobacteriota archaeon | reverse complement strand
TGTATGGAAACAGATACGGCAGAATCTGATGATAAGAAATGGTATGCTATTTCTTTAATTAGTGTTTTGATTTTCAGTATATTGGGCTACAACACAGTTTTTAGTATTCATGACATGGTTAATTTTCAGAGTTGAAGATACTAATATGTTAAACACTTCTCTAAAGTCGTTTATTGGATATGATTCATACTTTGATTTTGACGAGGCCGTTTCAAGTCTTCCAGAAGTAAAATTAGTTACCTTATGTTTGGTCTTAATCTTGGTAATTTTCCATCCGATCAGTCATCGATTAGGAAGAGGAAGAGATTTTTATTCAAAATCACACCCAATTATTTGGGGATTGATAACATCAGTATTCATTTTAGCAATGTTGTTTTTAAGACCCGAAACAACATCAGAATTTATTTATTTTAGATTTTAACTCAAAAATTAAACTTTATGGGTAATTTAATTGAAATTTTAATCATTTGTTTGTAATTAGATACAAGAATTTCTAGATTGATTATTATATTGAGTCATCTTGGCCAACATTAAGATGGCATTTAAATCAATGGAAATTAGAAAAATGATACTTGCTATTTTCATGATAATTATGTTTTCAATGTCAAGTATTAGTGTACAATCACAAGGAAATGATACATTAGACGATATACAAGCAGATATTGATTTAGAAGAATTGCCTTTAGTAATGTTTAGAGATATTTCTAATAGTTCAGGATTAGGAGTAAATATTGAGAACTGGGAGCAGGATAGTACAGGAGTAGAATCATTCACTCCTGGTGTTTCTTGGGGGGATTATGATAATGATGGCTGGATTGATATTTTTATTACACCAAATTATGATCCTAGTGATTTAAATTCAAGTGCAAAACCCCATTTAATGCATAATAATGGAGATGGAACATTTAGTGATGTTACAGTGGAATCTGGATTATCATTCGAAAGCCAATCACTATCTGGTATTTGGGGAGATTATGATAATGATGGAGATTTAGATATTTACATTAGTGAATTTGGAACAGGTTTTGCTGCATTTGGTTCAATTCCTCAAGAATATCTTGATAGGATAGAAGGAAATGAAAATGCTACAGATGGAGATAGATGGGATGTTGGTAAAGCAAATAAGTTATTTCAGAATAATGGAGATGGAACATTTAGTGATGTAACTGCATTTGCTAATGTTGGAAATAAAGGCCATAGTACAGTATCTCAATGGGTAGATTATGACTTAGATGGAGACCTTGATTTATATTCATTAAATTGGGGGATATATCTTGATGAACTAAATACGGCTTATTCAGAATCAAATATACTTTATAGAAATAATGGAGATGGAACATTTAGCGATGTTACCAGTGTTGCAGAAATTTTTGGCGGAATTGTTGATGGTCCTGAGCCAGAACCAGGTACATTTCATCGTTCAGAATTAGGCAGAGCAGATGCAGTTTCTGGTACATCCTCTTCTCCAGGGTCGTATAGTGAAAGTGTAATGGGATCAGGTATGAGCTGGGCTGCATTATGGTTTGACCATAATGGAGACAATTATCCAGATGTATTTATTGCAAGTGACTTTGGGATTTCACCACTTTATATTAATGAAGGTGATGGTACATTTAAGATTTATACAGAAGAAGCCGGAATGAATCTCAAAGGTACAGGAATGGGTTTGGATGCTGGAGATTATGATGGTGATGGAGATTTAGATTTGTGCCAATCTAATTTTGGTCCTGAATTTATCTGGAATAGAGATGGAGATTCATATCAACAAGTAGTGAACACTGGAACGACAGGCCCAGGGTTCTTTGCAGCAGGATCCATACAAACTACTTGGGTATGTGAATGGTTTGATTATGATAATGATGCAGATGTAGATTTATTTCTTTCCTCAGGTGCAGTTTCCCCATATGTTCCTAAACGTGAAAATATAATGTATCTGAATGTGGGTGATTGGTCAGATGATGAGGGAGATTTAATTGATGTCTTCCAAGATATTGGGTTGTATACTAATGCTGAAGAAAAGACACAAGGAGCAGCAGTTGCAGATTTTGATAATGATGGAGATTTAGATTTATTATTGGGTAATTCTAATCAACCTATAAGATTATTTGAAAATTTAGCAAACGAATATGAAGATAGACATTGGATAACATTTGATTTAGTAGGAACTCTATCTAATAAACAAGGAATTGGTGCTAATGTGACTTTGTGGATTGATCAAAATAAATTCCAAGTCCAACAAAAATTTGCATGTTCTGGTTCATTTGGATGTAGTGATCAAAGATTGCATTTTGGATTAGGAGAAGCAACTAATGTAGATTCTGTTGTAGTTAAATGGCCTAGTGGACAAACTCAAGAATGGTTTGATTTTGATGTTGATCAAATAGTCACTTTACACGAAAAAGAAGAACCTAAAACACATAATGGCATTATATTCATGGTAGGGGTAGTTATGTTTTTAGGTTATATTTTACATCGAAAAGGTTGAGAAGTAAACCCAAGACCGATATGCATGGCCAAACTAAAGGGAACTCCGTTAGATAGTAATAGAGACAAGAAAGAAATGAGAACACCAGAAGTCGAATTAGATTTTACAAATAATGCATTAGCATCGGTATTATACCGTCAAGGAAATACTGTGGTGCTTGCTTGTGCGACTAAAGCACCAAGCTTACCAAGATGGTTTCCTAGAGATGCAACTAGAGGTTGGGTTAATGCAGAATATTCTTTGATGCCAGGTTCAACAGATTCAAGATTTAGAAGAGAACGTCAAGGAGCAAAAGGTAGGACTATGGAAATTGAAAGATTAATCGCAAGGTCACTTAGGGGGGTTGTTAATCTTGATGAATTAGGGCCGTTGTCTCTTACAGTTGATTGTGATATTTTGAATGCAGATGGAGGTACAAGGTGTGCTTCAATTACTGCTGCATCAATAGCTCTTAGATTAGCAATACGTAGATTAATTAAAAGTGGGGATTGCTTACCTTTGGAGCATAGATTAGATTCAGAAAAAGAAAATTATAAATTAACAGATGAAGAAATGAAAACACATGAAAATAACGTCATGAATCATGATGTTGCTGCTATTAGTGTAGGATTAATTGGAGATGATGTATATTTAGATCTAGATTATGTTCTAGATAGTAATGCAGATGTAGATATGAATGTAATAATGACAAGTAATGGTGAATTTGTAGAGATTCAAGGTACAGGAGAGGAATCTACATTTTCTGGAGAGCAATTAAGTAGGTTGATTGATATGTCAAAACTTGGAATATCTAAATTACATGAATTCCAATCAAATTTATTCAAAGATATTTGATACAGATTGAATTGGAGAAGGTGGGACAGGCCGGACTTGAACCAGCGACCTCCGCATCTTCAGTGCGGCGCTCTCCCAGGCTAAGCTACTGTCCCAGAACAACATCACGATTAGAGGGTTCTTTTCAAGACTTGCGATAGAAAAGCTCGCTTAAAATAAATCCTCATCATCTTCATCAGAAAACAAATCATTCTTTTCTTCTTTAGATTCTTCATTTTTTGCTGATTTCTCATCAGTTTTTTCATCAGAGCCCTCTTGTTCATTTAATTCGTCTTCAGCAACCATAAGTTTACTGATTAATTCTGGCTTTGTACCAGAAACAGGAACATTTAATTCTCTTAACATCTCTTTTAATTGAGCAACAGTTTTTAATTCGTAAGTGTCTATACGATCTTGAATTTCTTTTTCTTCCATCATTTTGACATATAATCTCTTGATTAAATCATTCTTCTTACCAGATACAGGCAATTCTTTTTCCTTACATAATTCTTTTAATTTAGCAACAGTTTTTGTATCCAAAATTTTCCTAGGATCTATATCTATTTCATCAAACATTTGAATTGGTGCATTTCCTTCAGCATTACGTCTCTTTTCAGCAGCTTCTTTTTCACGTATTTCCAATTCTTCAGGACTCATTCCTGATTTAAGTGCTAATTCACGTCTTCTTTGTTCTCTTGCTTTTCTTTCTAATTGACGGTGTCTGGATTTACTAATTAGTTGACTCATATACATGGCATCATGTTCTAGTAAAGGTGAGTCAGAAATTATAGTCACGTCTAACCAATCTCCTTCTTCAACTAAAAATTCTGCAAGAGGCTCAAAGTTCAAATCAGACTTTTTAATTTGAGTATAATGAATCGCATTACCCATGTGGTGTTCAACACCAGAGAAATGGCAGTAAAACTCTTTGGTTCCAATAGTTTCTCGTACCAAATCAAATAATTCTCCATAATCTTCACTTGTTTTTAATCTTCCATGTCCACGTGAGTGTATATGTGCAAAATTAATTACAGGAATTGTGTTTTCAACATGATTTACAACTTCAAGAACCTCTTCAATACTGCCCCATAAATTCTGGCGGCCACTTGTTTCAATACCTATTTTTGTTGGTTTATTTTCTTTAAGCCAAGGAAATACAGGATGATCTACATCTTCTTCCCAAATCTCTGCAACTCTTTCAACAACTCCTGCAAATACATTTGCAGCAATTTCATTTGCTTCTTTTCCTTTTGAATTACCACAATATGGGCCAACATGGCAAGTGATGTGTCTAGCATTCAATACTTTTGCAGCTTGTAAACTTGCTTCTAATTTAGATAATGTACGATTTAATTGCATTCTATTGCCAAGAATCTCTGAATAATACGGACCATGAATATTTAATTCAAAATCTGCTTTGTAAGACAATGCTCCTGCTTGCCAATATTGCTCGAAATGATTTGGTGCAACCATTCTTACAGTTTGAATTTCCATTGCATCCATTCCGAGGCTGATAATATCGTCCATACCTTCTACGATAGTACGTCCTTTACAAGAAAGCGGAACTCCCGCAGGTCCTAGTCTAACAGCCATCATGCACCCCTCCGGCCTTACGGCCCAAATGATGTCTATACAAAAGGATGTTTGGACATTTGTTTGTTTTAGACTGGATTTCCAAATCTTCTATTATTAATATCACCAATATATATTGGCAACGGTACTTTATTAATATCTCGTTTTAAAGTATAATTTTTTATCTTAATATTAACGAGGTATTTTATGCGATTGCTTAGTAAGGTTGTATTGTTAGAGCATGGTTCGGGTAAGTACCACTACCGTTTTTTCAATATTGGCAATGTTTTGTATTGTACTATCTTCACAATTTTCAGTAATGGCTCAAGAAGTAGAAAATTCAGATGTGGATGAAGATTATGTTGTAAGATTTACTAGAGTTGAGCCAGAATTAGTCGAGTTTCAGATAGATGAAGAATCATTGGACTGGAATTCATATGGTCCAGGAATTTCAGCTGGAGATTTTGATAATGATGGAGATTTAGATTTGTATGTGTCTGCAAAATTTTCTCATTTGGCTTGGGAAGATAATCAAAATCCAGACATATTTTTCAAAGCAACATTTGGCAATCAGATGTTGTTTGAAAATAGGGGTGATTTTTCCTTTAAAGATATCACAAATAAATCGGGATTAAATAACGATGTAGATGGAGATGGAATGTCAGATAGTACTTCTGTTTCTGGTGTATGGGGGGATTATAATTCAGATGGGTTTCTTGATCTTTATGTCAGTGAATTTGGCCACACAAATGGTAAATATGCAGGTGGGGAGGAGAATATCTTGTATCATAACAATGGAGATGGTACATTTACAGATGTAACAAAGTTTGCAGGAGTAGGAAATAATGGGCATAGTAGTGTTGCTCAATGGGTTGATTACGATTTAGACGGAGATCTTGATTTGTATTCTTTAAATTACGGATATTATGAAAATAGTGAAACTGAAGCAGAAGGCGAAACAAATATCTTGTATCGGAATAACGGTGATGAGACATTTACTGATGTCACCTTTGAGGCTCAACTGTCTGGAAGTGCTGTCTTTTCAGAGATTGTTGGAGAGCCATTACAATCAGGAGTGGTTAGAGCAGACGCAGTTGCTGGAACTTCATCTTCTCCTGGATTGTATAGTGATAGTGAAATGGGTTCAGGTATGAGTTGGGCTGCATTATGGTTTGATCATAATGGTGACAAATATCCTGATGTATTCATTGCAAGTGATTTTGGAATTTCACCACTCTATATTAATCAGGGAGATGGAACGTTTTCAGTTGCCACTAGAGAGGCTGGAATGAATATCAAAGGTACAGGTATGGGTCTGGATGCTGGAGATTATGATAGAGATGGAGATTTAGATATTTGTCAATCTAATTTAGGACCAAACTATTTATGGCAAAACCAAGGTGATGGAACCTATAAAGAAGTTGGAGATGAAGCAGGAATAAATTTACCACAATCAAATCCTGTTCATTGGGTATGTGAATTTTTTGATTACGATTTAGATGGAGATTTAGATTTATTTTTCAGTGTAGGTCAAATAAATCCTTATTTTTCTCAACAAGATAATACATTTTGGATAAATAATGGTAATGGTACATTTACTGAATCGGCATTTGAATTAAATTTAATCCCCTCTCATTCTGAGAAAACTCAGGGAGCATCAATTGCTGATTTTGATAATGATGGAGATTTAGATATAATTACAGGTAATTCTAATGCACCCATTAGATTTTTTGAAAATCATGCCGATTTGACAGGCAGACATTGGTTGATGATAGAATTAAATGGCACATATTCTAACATACAAGGGATTGGTGCAGAAGTTATTGTTTGGGTTGGAAATCAGCCATATGTCCAGCAAAAATTTGCTTGCTCAGGATCTTTTGGTTGTAGCGATGAAAGATTACACTTTGGATTAGGAAATACTACTATGATAGATTCTATAGTAGTAAATTGGCCAAGTGGAAGAACAACTACAATGTATGATGTTTCAGTAGACCAAGTTTTAACCATTCCAGAATATGTTCCTGAACCTCCAGATTTAGTAGCTTTTAGTGGAATTGTATTTACTTCTTTATTCTTATTTATTTGGAGACATAAAAGGATGTAAGGTATGATACTTATGTGTAAAATAAGAGTGGCAACAACTGTATTTATTTTATTAATTATGATGACCTCTAGTGCTACAGCAAAAGTTACTGGAACTAATACTTATAGCGGCCCATTAATTACTGAATATTACCCAATTAATGGTTCTGGACATAACCCTGATAATTTTGATTGGGGTTCATCAGTAAGTAGATTGGGAAGGTTGATACCTGCAGAATATTCGGATAATTTTTCATCTCCTTCATTATCAGATTTACCGAATCCAAGACATATAAGCAACGTTTTATGTGCTGATCCAGCAGGTGTTGGAGCAGATCCTTATGATATTCCAGATGAAAGAGGACTTTCAGATTTCATTTGGGTTTTCAGCCAATTTGCTACACATGATATCGTATTTACAGGTAACCAAAGAGGAAAACATCAATATTCTTCAGAGGGAGGTCAACATAAATTTGATATTTTAATTCCTGAAGATGATGAAATAATGACTCCTGGTTATTACATTCCTATGTTTAGATCTCAATATGATTTAGAATCTGGAACAGATGAATCTAATCCTCGAGAACAACTTAATCAAATAACCTCATGGTTAGATGCAAGTTTAGTTTACGGGTCTGATAATAATAGAGGAGATTGGTTGAGAACATTTGAAAATGGATTGTTGAAGACAACAATGACCACAGAAGGGCCAATTCCTCCCAAGTTAGATCCCACAAATAATTCACATCCTGGAATGTCTTTTGAGGGGTTTGGTGGAGGTAATTTAGTAGTTGGAGATGTAAGAGGAAATGAACATATTTCATTACTTGCATTACATATATTATTTCTCAGAGAACATAATCGCTTAGCAGTTGAAATACACTCAGAAAATCCTACTTGGTCTGATGAGCAAATATATCAAAGTGCAAGAATTAGAGTTGCGGGAATCTTACAAGCAATAACTTTTAATGAATTCTTACCCGCTTTAGGAGTTACATTATCCGAATATGAAGGATATGATTCATCATTAGATCCTACAATTCTCAATGCTTTTACTCATTCAGCATTTAGAATGGGTCATAGTCAAATAGGAAGTTGGACATTAAGACTTGATGAAAATCGCACAGAATCGATAGAAGGCCATATCAGATTAAATGAAGGTTTTTTTGATACAAGGCCATTAACTGATGGTGGCGGTATAGATCCAGTAATTCGTGGATTAGCATATCAAGTAGAACCTAAATTAGATCTTGTTTATTCTGATGATTTGCGTAATCAGATGTTTGGCCAACCAAATGCAGGTGGTATGGATTTATGTGCAATAGATATTAACAGAGCAAGAGATCATGGAATGCCAGATTATAACACAATAAGAGAAGCATTAGGCTTAGATAAAATTACAAATTGGTCTCAAATAACTAGTGATTCAGAAATAGCGAACAAATTACTTTCATTATATCCAGAACCAGGGCATTCTGATATGTTTATTGGAATGCTTGCAGAAGACCATCTTGAAAATTCAAGTGTAGGAATTTCAGTACATGAATTGATAAAATTACAATATGAAATTTTGAGAGATTCAGATCATCTCTTTTATCTTAATAATCCAGAAGTAGAGCAAATAAGGGATGAGATACACAATACTACTTTGGCAGATATAATTCTAAGGAATACAAAAATTGAAAAAATACAATGTAATGTATTTTTTGCAGAGCAAGAGATGGATGAAATGGAGTGTACAATGAATAACGAAGATAAAGAGTTTGATCCATGGATTACTCCAGAAGAAGAAGACGAAGAAGAATCAATTTTAGATGACTCTTCTCCTAATTTAACACCTCCTGTTAAAGATACACCAGGGTTTGTTTTTAGTTCAACACTAATATCGTTATTAGGTGCTGTTGTATATCTAAATAAAAATAAAGATTAAGTTTTGCAAGGGTTCAATATCTTGTAATTGTTAGGCCTAAATATGGGAAACTCAACTGAAGTTGTAATCTGCGGTTTTGCTCGAACACCAATTGGGAAATATAGAGGAGCATTAAAGAATTATTCCGCAATTGAATTAGGAATTATGACAGTTAAAGAATTGCTTTCAAGAACCAAAATTAATCCCGAATCAGGTTTAGTTGATGAGTTAATTTTTGGACAGGTATTGCAAGCAGGTTCTGGCCAAGCACCTGCTAGACAAGTTGCAATACATGCCGGTTTGCCAGTTAGTACTGCAGCATATACGGTTAACAAGGTATGTGGATCTGCTCTAAAGGCAGTAATGCTTGCTGCTAATAGTATTAAATGTGGAGAATACAATTGTATTATCGCAGGAGGAATGGAATCAATGACAAATGCGCCTAAATTAGTTTTCAAATCAAAAAGAGGAGAGCCAGTACCTCCAGAAGATTTAGTCAATGTAATGATTCATGATGGATTATGGGATGTATACAATGATGTTCATATGGGTAACACAGGAGAGATTGTTGCAAAAGAATTTTCTTTATCTCGTAAGGTAATTGATGAATTTAGTGTTTCAAGTCATATTAAAGCAAACAATGCTTGGGAAAATGGTTGGTTTGACGAGGAATCTTTTCCAGTAAAGGGAGTAGATCGTGAAGGTAATGAAATTTTATTAGAAAGAGATGAGGGAATTAGAGGAAATATTTCATTAGAAAAACTTTCAGAAATGAAACCAGCATTTGCTGAAGATGGAGTAGTTACTGCAGGGAATGCAAGTCAATTGTCTGATGGGGCATCTGCAGTATTAGTTACAAGTGCAGAATTTGCAGAAGAACATGGACTGACAGTATATTGTAAAATTAGTGATTATGTTACTAGTGGTGTACAACCTGAAAGAGTAATGGCAGCCCCTATTCCAGCAATTAATGCATTATTAGAACGGAATAATTTGAGTGTAGATGATGTAGATGTGTATGAACATAATGAGGCATTTGCATCAGCATCATGTGCTGTTTTAGATGGAGTTGGCATACCTGAAGAAAAATTGAATTTACATGGAGGTGCAGTCGCTCTTGGCCATCCAATAGGAACCTCAGGAACTCGTTGTTTAATTACCATGTTTCAAGCTATGAGAAGAGTACAAGCTAAGAATGGAATAGTAAGTCTTTGTTTAGGCGGAGGAAATGCTGTTGCAATGTTAATTGAACTATAGTTACTCTTCTTCCAAAATAGAGATAAAATCATTTGATTTTTTATTTATTAGATTTTTTTCGTAATCTAGTGATATTTTTTCCATAACTATTCCTCCCATAAATGAGATTACAATAGGAACACCAATTAGCAATGTCAAAGGCTCTATGAATATCATAAACATTATTGTCAAAAAACCAACAGGAACAATATATGCTGGAATATTAACTTCTGAGTCTTGGAATTTAATATTCAACATCAATTTATTTTTTATATTTTCTTTTTCTGATTGAATTAAATCATCAGATTTAACATCTAGTGGAGCAACAATTTGTCCATTATTACCCACTCCCTGGGTATCTTGCTATTCTTTAGAGAGTTCTTCAGATAATTTCTTTTTCTCTAATTCTATTTTCTCTTTTTCTAATTCAATAATATTGTCTCTTAATTCCTTAAAATTTTTCATGTGATATTCAAAATCTTCATTTTCTCTATCTATTGCGTTTTTATCAAATAAATATAGAGAAATACTACATAGAACCCAAAAAGTTGCTAAAAAGTAGGTAACTTCCTCAAATTTATCCCAAGTAAATACGTATTCTCCAAATGGAGACATTTCCCCCTTGGCAAAAATAAGCATTAATGTTGTTGACAAAAGGGATGTAATCCATAATGTTAAGGCAATAAATTCGTATAAGTCGCGACTTCCTCTTCTTTTTCTTTTTGGCTCTGGGGGTAAATCTTTGATTTTGCTCTTTGGCATGAATTAGCCTTCTTTATGACATTTAATAAATGATTTGATAATCAAAAATGCAATACACTTTCCCCCTTTGTGTTGCAATTATGAGCCTAAATGAATTGATGAATGAAATTTCAAATTTTGTATCAGAACGTGATTGGGAACAATTTCATACACCTAAAAATATAGCAATATCAGTTGCAATTGAAGCCGGAGAATTGTTAGAATGTTTACAATGGGATTCGCCAACAACATCAGAAATTATGTCAGATGATAAGAGATTAACAGCTATTGCTGATGAAATTGCGGATGTGCAAATTTATTTGCTTAGGATGTGCTCTTTATTCGATATAGATCCCATTGAGAATTCTAGACGTAAATTAGAATTGAATAAAAAAAAGTATCCAGCAGAAGAATTTAGTGGCTCTAGTAGAAAGTATGACTCATAAGAAATAAACCATTAGTTAATTATACAGAATATGTTTTGGACTAATCTATGATTACCAATAAAAGAACAACATTTTACATTTCATTATTACTATTTTCTTTCATAATTTTATTTGCAGGTTCTGCAGTAGATGCAAATTCTGGAGGAAAATATAACAGTTCCAATAGTTGTTCTTGTCATGGAGGCAGTTCAGGTTCAATTACTCCAACCCATTCAGGATTCCCCACAGATTATACTCCTGGACAAAATTATTTAGTCACAATTGGAATGGCACAATCAGCATCAAATGCAGGATTTTCTTTTACAGTTGATCAAGGAACATTATTAAATCCAGGGCCTAATACAAAAGTTTCAGGATTAAGTGCAACACATACTAATGATGGTGGAACAAGTTGGAGTTTTGAATGGACAGCACCTTCTAGTGGAAGTGGTCAAGTTTCTTTGCAAGTTGCTGTAAATAAAGTGAACAATAATGGCGCAACATCAGGAGATTCTTGGGCATCACTTAGTTGGACAATTGACGAAGACATCCCTCCAGTTACAGATGCAGATGGAGATGGGGTTGATGATGAAAATGACGCTTTCCCTAATGACCCAAATGAATGGGAAGATACAGATGGGGATGGTGTAGGCGATAATTCGGACGCTTTCCCTAATGATCCTAATGAATGGTCGGATACAGATGGAGATGGTGTAGGCGATAATTCAGACGCTTTCCCCAATGATGCTAATGAATGGGCAGATTCAGATGGAGATGGTTTTGGAGATAATTCGGACGCTTTCCCTAATGATGCTAATGAATGGGAAGATACAGATGGTGATGGAGTAGGAGATAATTCAGACGCCTTCCCATTAGAATCATCTCAATGGGAAGATGCCGATGGAGATGGTTATGGTGACAACATGAACGGTAACAATCCTGATGCTTGTCCAGATAATTATGGTGACTCTTATCTCGATCGATTTGGATGCGCTGACCTAGATGGAGATGGTTATTCTAACTTGGGAGACGCCTTCATACTTGACTCCTCTCAATGGTCAGATGTCGATGGAGATGGTTATGGAGATAATCAAG
>PAAW01000032.1 GCA_002699515.1 Methanobacteriota archaeon | reverse complement strand
GAATGGAAGATGGATGCCAGATTATATCGGCATGATTATGGTGCAGGGGCAGATGTTTTTATTCGATTAACGAATTACACATCTAATAATGAATCAGTAAAATTAACAATTACAACTCCAAATGCAATACCTAGAGAACAAACCACAAAAATAGAGATTTTACCAACTAAATTAGAAAGAAAAGAACGCAAATTACATGACCCACTTAATGATAATGCAATTGATTTGATGACAACATTAACAAATGAAAGCCATTTGTTTTGGATGTCGGTATCTTGGGCAAACAAATCTGTAAACAAAGTCATTGTAACCCTTGAAGATGATGCTAATGAAGTATTATTTGAAAAAGAATTAGTCATGCCTTCAACTTCAAGTAATAACGTATTTTGGTTTAGAGCATTAAATAGAATTGAAAGATTAGCAAGTCAAGGGGGGTTAATTCCATTATGAGTTGCATCGCCGTATTTATGTCCTAATTATATCTGGAGTGTTCAAAGGGGATTACTATGGAGGCATGGGATGTTGTTGTTGTTGGTGCAACTATTGCAGGAATGAGGGCAGCAATTTCAGCACATGATGATGGTGCTAATGTAGTAATTTTATCGGCACATGGACTTGGTAATTCAGGCTCAGACAATTATTCTAGCGGAGTCGCAGCATCACTTAATGAAAGTAATTCGATATCTCATAGAGACGATACAATAAAGGGAGGAGATTGGTTAAATGATCAAGACATTGTGTTTAAGAGGACCTCTTTAATCAATAAACACATTGCAGAATTAGATCAATGGGGGCTTAATTTTAGAAGGTCTCTCTCAGGTGCTCCAGAATCAGAAAAAGCACTCGGCCACAAGTCTCCTAGAGTATTGACTACAGGATACTCCACGGCAAGAGAAATTCAACATATTTTGGAAGAACAATGTATTCGTAGAAATATTATGCGCAGAGGAGATTGGCTTGCACTTTCATTAAGTAGTTCTAGCAATCAAGTTACTGGAGTTGTGGGACTAGATATGATTGAAGGAACTGTAGAATCCTTACAAGCAAAAGCAGTAATTATTGCAGATAATGGATTTGAAAACGCATGGAATCCAGGCCACGGTACTTCTAGAGGATTATCAATTGCTTTAGATGCAGGATGTCAGTTAAGAGATTTAGAATTCATTTCTTGGAATCCCTTAGGAATTCCTGATACAGAATTATCAGTGACCGTAGATATTTTACAAAACGGAGGTAAATTAACAACTTCTTCTGGCGAAGAAATAAAAATAAGTCCTGACACAACTCCGAATAATTTAGCTTATGAAATAAATAACATAGGAGGGATGGCTTTGTTAGATGCAACTTCACTAAATAAAAATGCAGTAAAATGGTATTCTGGATTGAGCAGAGAAATAAAAAACAGAACAGGACTCCTTATGTCTGAACAATTAATTCCAGTATCTCCTAGGGTTGAACAAACAGTAGGAGGCCTTCCTGTAGATGAACATGGAAGAGTCGTTAAAGGGAATTGGGATACTTGGTATACTGGATTATATTCTGCAGGAGGGGCCTCTTGCAGTGGATTAAATGGTACAGGGATTATTGCAGGAAATAGGTTAATGGAAGATTTAATCGGAGGATCATCTGCAGGAATGCATGCAGGTAAATGGGTTAAAAATAATGATTTTTCTGGAACCAAATCATTGGAAGAAGCAATGTTTTCAGTCCAAGCAAATATTGCTAATTTAATTTCAAACGCTAGTGTTAATAATTCCTCTAACGTAAGTAATACACATTCCAAATTATGTAATATAATTACTTCAAAAATGGGATTTGAAAGATCATTAGAAGGATTAGAAGAAGCGGCAATTAGTCTTGAAAATTTTGAAAGAGAAATTGTAGAAGAAAATTTAATTGATAATAATATGATTATGAATACAAACTTGGCAGAAATAATAGAGTTAAGAGGTCTAATTTCAGTCACCAGAGCATCAATTGTTGCTGCAATTTCTCGTGCAGAATCAAGAGGCAGTCATCAAAGAACAGATATTCAAGAAAAATTGAATGACACAATGTTGAAGCATACTTTAGTTGACTCGACATTACAAATTAATTGGTTGCCACTGAGGAAAAGTGCTAGTGGCACATGGATACTAACTCCTAGTAATTAGGCTATTTGTAGACTAACATTTCTATACTCTAGATTAAACAGAGAGTAATATGAGCGAGTCCATAACTCTCTTTTCAAAGATAATTAATGGAGATATACCTTGCTTTGAAATATCTAAAGGAGATAATTGGCTATCATTTCTCGATATAAATCCTAGAAGAACAGGACATACATTAGTCGTTCCATATGAACCAGTAAGCCATTTGGCAGAATTATCATCTCAACAATTATCCGATTTATGGGAAGGAGTAATTGAAACTCAAAAATTACTATCTAAATTTTTTAATACCTCTGATTTCTTAGTAGGAGTTCATGATGGGACATTAGCAGGTCAAGAAATTCCACATGTTCATATACATATTATTCCTAGAACAAAAGGGGATGGAGGAAGATCACTTCTTGCTTGCTGGCCAAAGGCACCAACTATAGGTTCTGTAGAGCCAGATTTTTCAGCATTGGCAAAAATCCAAAAAGAGATTCAAGATGCCAACACATAATTTGAGATGATAGCGATGTCTAAGAAAAAAATGAGTACTGGGGCGGACGGGGCTAAAGATAAACATGGTAATGAATTACCAAAATTATCCAAGCATGCATCGGTATTAGAATATGAAAAATTATTGAATGTAGAATCTCCAGATTATTCTAGAAAGGCCCCTGGGTCACTTTTTTGGACAAGAATTGCATATTTTTTAACAGGGCAAGCAACAAAAATGCAATATCGAACTTTTGAAACAACTGGCAAAGAGAAAATGTCAAAAGATTGTGGAATTCTTACTGTATGTTGGCATACAAATGGTTTGATGGACGTAGCACCAATAATTAATCATCATCCAAATTATTTAGTTGTTGGAGGAAGACATGACCTAGTCAATCATCCATTACTTGGTTTTTGGGCAAGGCGTTTGGCAGTTCAGCCAGTTGTTCGACAAGCAGAATTGATGAGAGGCGGATGTACAGAAGAAGAAGCCAAGTATCTAAATGGCCGTAGTTTGATTAGGCTTTCCAAGGGAATTTCAGCTGGATTTGGAGGTATTTTAATGCCAGAAGGGACATCACATCATGAAAGCCATTTAATTAGATTGAAAACAGGACCTGCAAGGGTATTAACTTCAGCAGCAACGATTGCAAACTTCCAAGGAAGAAAGAAACCTCAAATCATTCCAGTTGGTATGCATTTTCGGAAAAGACACTTATTCAGGACAGATATTTGGGTAGAATTTTGTGACCCAATTAATTATGATTTATCTCAAGAATTATTAGATTTGGGACCTAAATACGATGAGGAAAAATGGATCGAACCCCCCGCAGAAGATGTATATCATGTAAGAGATTTATTAAAATTAAATTTAGAAAAAGTTACCCCTGGTGCAATAAATTGGGACACTTATAGAGGTTGGAGATTACTAGCACATTTGCAAGCAAGAAGTGAGAATAAGAGTAAACTTAATTGGCGCGAAGAAGTAGAACTTGCACGTAAATGGAGAACCTTATCAGATCAGACAATTGGTACACATGAAGAACAAAAAGAATCAGGACCAAGAGAATCTAAAGATACAGAATTATTTCCACAAGCAGAATCTGCCGCAAAAATCTTAGATGATTACAAATTAGACGGCAGAGCAATTAATCAAGTTGGAGGAGTAAAGAAGCCATCTTCAGTAAATATCCTAAAGTCTATTCCAGGAGTATTAATTGGCATTTTACTATTCCCATTTTTGTGCATCTCCTCTGGTTTAATTTTAGCAGTTTGTAATTATTTAGGTAATGTTACCGATGAGGGAGAAGATGCAAGAACCTCGATACATTTTGCAGGATTTATACTCACTCCATTCATATTTTGGCCAATAATGGCAACACTCTCAGTTTTCTTACTCGCATTCTTTTTAGATGTTCGACCAGCAATAATGGGGTGGGAACAAATCACGTTATTCCAATCTGTACCGTTTTATTTGATTATTTGGGCATTAATGTTCCCCTCATTTTGGTTAATTAATAGAATTAGCCTTACTTATTGCTTAGATTCCTTTAATGATATCTTATGGGAAATTAGAATTAATAGTTTACAAAAAAGCGATAAAATCAATGAATTGAATAAATCATTAGATACATTAAATTTGAAAATTAAAGATTATTAGAACAAAGCGGTCATAACTAATTATCATTACCGAGGGGATATGGGGCCTTCAGAAGTAGAAGATACAATCAAAAATTGGTTTGCATCCGAATCAATAGAGTCACAAGTCCATAAAAACGAAAAAGCACATTTCCATATGTTGATTAAATTCCCTCCTGGACCAACAGGACATACATTTAATATTTCAATGCCTAAAAATAGAAATTTAGTTGCGATAAGTAGCGGAACAAGAGTAGACGGAGGTCAACAAAAAAATATGAAAAAAATGCGTGCTGCAGATAAAAGAGCATGGATTAGCTGGCTCCACAGAGTTCGTATGACTTTAACACAAACAGGTACAGATTGGGTTGTACACCTTGGCCACGAAAATGGAGTTAGAGGAGTGGGCCCACTACAAGCATTCAATGTTAGTGAGCCAATTTGGGTTGACGGCCTTTCTCAAAATGAATTAATGCAATCCTTACGTAGGCTATGGTTAGCAAAACTTAGTATTATTCATGAAATAAAATTTCAATTCGGTCCAGGAACAAGAGAGCAGGGGCCAGTAGATGATTGGGGCAAAAAAGGAGAGATTAAAAAACAAGGCAATACAATCTCCGAATCTCAAGATAATATTGTAGAAGGAGACGAATCTGGAGGGTTTGGTTCAGAATTTGATCCAAGTGATTGGGTCTAATCTTCCTTTTTTAATAATATTTCAACAGATTCTAATCTTTTGTTGACATGCTCCATTCTTACGTAAAGTTGCCAACTGAACCATCCAATTAGTCCAATCATTGCTCCATAAGCAAGACCCAAGAACACTATATCATTGGCCATTGAGTCCTCCCTCCTTCCGCTCATCTATGATTGTTTGTAATTTTTCCAAACGAATTTCTTTTGAGTATACTTTAGAACTAAGAATTGCTTGACCAATCATCAATAGTAAGAATCCTGCAAATGATAATAACCACACTTGGTATATGATGGGATCCACTGAATTAGGTTCTGCTGTAGGCCCTACAATCGGAGCAGGATGTCTGACTTGCCAAGCGATAGTTGCGAAATAAGTCAATGGAACCAAAAGGAACCCAAATAATCCAATTCCAGAAAACACATCTCTAAATTCAGGAGTATCTGGTTGACTTTTCCTCGACATTACCAGATATAGTGCAATTCCAGAAAGAACGGCATATGTGTTTAATCTTACATCTCCGAAATCCCAAGCAACTCCCCATTCTGCCATACCCCAAATAGGGCCTGAAACTACCACGCATAATCCAAATAAAAGAGATAACTCAGCAGAAACTCCACTCAATTTCCAAGCCCATTCTTTTCTTTTCCACATCCAACCAAGAGAACCGACAAATAACATTCCAAATGTGATGAAACTAGTCCATGCAGCAGGCACATGCCAAAAGATGATACGATATGCTTCAGGAGCATTCCATTCTTCAGAAGAAACACTTGGTGCATAAAATAGGCCAAGTAAAAAACCTGCGCCAGCAACTCCCAAACCGCTCATTAGGAACATAATGCCCAGTTTAGAATTAGCCATTAAGAACACCCTAATAGTTTACTTTTTTGATAGTGTTGGTACTATGAGATAAATTATGCAGGGAATTACAATAACAATAATTATTTCATTCAATGATTTTTCAATTTCTCCAGACATTATCATATTACTTGTAATCAAAAAAGGCCAGATTAGAATCAAAGTTAGTAGTGGGATAAAAGTGGAATTTTTCCTAGGCATATTTTCGGCAAGTGAATAAATAGCATTGTTTGCATACATCACTAATAAGATAGTTATCGAGCATATGACCATCATAATTGTATCGTCAGGTAATGAGCCATCTAGAATCAACAAAGAGGCTATGAATGGTGCAAAAAATACAATTAAGATTTCTGGAATTGTTGTTTGAGGAACAATTGGTTCAGAGATCATTGCTTTCCACCAATCGCCACATCTATTTTCTTGAAGATAATTTAATTCAGCTGGTTTGATTAATGCAGCTAAGAAACCAGGTAATAGGATTAATCCTCCTACTAAGTCCAAAGGAATATTCTCTTTGTTTAATTCCATTAATAGTCCTGCAATTATCAATAGGCTTGTAACTAAAGGCAACCCTCTTTTTAGTAGGGGTAATTTAGTTCTTTTACTAATATTTCTTGACCAAATAGTTTTTGCTAAAGATGTACTGCTGACCTTCTCTTTAATTTTAGGCAATATATTTTCATATTCTCTCTCTCCTTCTGTTGCGTTATTACTTATGTTCCCCTCTTTTATCTCACAAATATTTGTGGCAATACCAGAAAGTCTCGGATCGTGTGTAGCAATTATGAATCCATGACCTTTAGATGCGAGAGCAATTAAATCATTGGCTAACAATTTTACTGAATCTTTATCTAATCCTTCAGTAGGTTCATCAAGAAGACAGAATTTTGGTGAATTTGAACAATACGCAGGCATTAAACCTTGTATGACTGCGATTTTTCTTTTCATGCCAAAAGAAAGGTGTGCAATGAGATCAGATTTTCGATGTAGGATATTCCAATGTTCTAGTATGCCATCCATATCTGTAGGATCTCCATTTGAAACCATCATTGAAGATATCATTCTTTCATTTACTAATTCATCTCCATTAATCCCATTTTGCTGTAATGTTAATCCAAATAATGGCTTGGTTTGCACAATTACTCCTTTTTCAGGAGGAATCATATTTGCCATAGCTTCGAGTAATGTTGATTTCCCGCATCCATTTTCACCATTTAATATGATTATTTCTCCCTCTCTAAGATCTAAATTTATTTCATTGATTATTTTTTGAGGGCCCCTAAAAACAGTCAGGTTTTCAGCCCGAATTAGAAGATTATCGTCGTCTCCCACAATTAAAGGGGAATCGTATTTATCGTTTCAGTTTTGAGGTAATTATTGAAATCAAATGGTGACCTCAAAAGGTTGTTATTAAGTATGATGATTTCTTAATTAATTACAGTACCAAGCGATAGGTGTTTAGATGAGTGAAAAATTACGTAGTGTGTTTTTAGTTTTAGTAATGATTTTATCGAGTTTTTCTGCAATGGGTTTACCCACTGCATCGGCAGGATCTGTAGTAATTTCAGAAGCAATTGAAATTGTAGAAGATTCTTCTGTAAGTTTACGGATGCCTACAGTTGCTTCTGACTCTCAAGGCAATGTTCATGTTGTTTGGTCAGAAAATACTAATCATTTATTTTACAAATTATTAGATGCACGAGGCAACGTATTAATTGATTCGACTCGAATTTCTAATGCTGGACAAGTAAAAGCATGGCATCCAGATATTGCAGTGGACGATAATGATTTTGTACACATTGTTTGGGCAGATAAAGGATCTGGGCAACATTCAATAAAATATACAGCGATTAATGCTGCAATGGATGATCAAGATGGAGACGCAGCACTTGATACAGTAATCAGTGCAATAGACGATACAGTTGTTGTACAAAAAAGCAAGAATAGAGATTGGCCTGCAATCGCAGTCGACTCATTAGGCGGAGTGCATATCACTTGGGAAGATTCATGGGATGAATTAGACAAGTTTTACTCACAACCACAAATTTACTACACAATGTTACTTCCAGATTATCCAATTAACCAAGCAATTACTAAAATTGATGATACATTAATAACACCAATTATTGGACACAAGGGACATCCAGATATTGCGGTAGATGCACAAGATAAAGTTCAAATTGTATGGGACGATACAAGAGGAGGAAAAGTAGAACTTGTATTCCTAATAGATACTTCAGGTTCAATGAGTAATGAGTGGGCTGATGTATGTACTGTAATTTATGGAGGTCAATTTAGTGGTGGAGGCCAGTTTGAGGGAATCAAACCTATGCTTGAAAAAGCGAATATGACTGTGTTTGAAACTATTTATGGATTATACTCAACATGGGGAGCACCTAGTGCTATGCAATCTGGTAATTGCGCATCTCATTATAAGAACGGTGCAGGACCAAGAAGCTCCCATTTAGGCGGTGCTGATGGAGAAGATAGCGGAGGCATCAGATGGATGAACGATGCTATTTACAATGGAGGAACATACATTACAGGAGAAGGTGAAGATTGGGGGCCAGGTAGTACTTGGGCATGTTTATCTTGGAGAGATAATAATGGAAATATCCCAGGAAATCCACCAACATCAGAGGATCACAAATGGAATCCCAATGCAACTAAGATTTTACTTCCAGTGAGTGATGAAGGACCATTTAATGGTGATGAAGGAAGTGATGCACAATATACAACTACCATTAATGAAGCACACGATTCTTGTGTTAATGCAGGAATTATACCAGTAGGCCTTGCAGGAGACGGTTGGGGAAATACGAAAGATAGATTCCAAGACTTATCATTTTGTCCAGATGGAGACACAAGTGATACATCTATTGGAGCATGCCCTGGAACTTCTGTTAGAACAACAGATGCAGGAGGGGCAGTTTACGACTTCCCAGCATCAAATACTGGAAATCAAATGGCATTACTTATTGATGCATTAGTATTTGTTGCAACAAACAATAGTAGAGAAATTTACACTACTGTTTTAGATCCATGGGCTAAATTAAACAATAATATGGATCCAAATTGGCAACCTGGTGATTCTGCAACTACTGCCTCTGGTGGCCGATATACTGAAGATTTAGGTAAGGGAGAAGAAGGCCATTTAGTAGTAGTTAACGATACAAGAATTACTATTGATGATGCATTTTCATTACACCCATCTATTGCTTTTGACAGTGAACAAAATGCACATGTTACTTGGATGGATACTAGAGATTATGGATTTAAGAAAGATGATAATTATGAAGTATATTATTCCAAATTACGTATGCGTGGTGCTGGAGATTGGGACGGTGTTCCCGAAGGACTTTCAACATATCAGATTAAGAAAATTGATGACACGAGGGTATCTGATTTAGGAGAAGTAACTCAAAATAGACCTTGGGCTCCATCTAGTACTCATCCTGCAATCATCGTAGATAACTTAGATAATGCACATTTGGCATGGTTAGATAACAATAATTTGACAGCAGGTGAAGAGATACAATATACAAGATTAAATGCAACAGATGATACTGGTGCAGGAGCATTAATTTTAGATCCCTGGGAAACATCCGAATTAACCAAATGGAATTCAGATAAATTAGGTCCAAATTCTGGAAGAACACCAGATCAAGGAACTCCTCCCGGGTTTGCAAATGATTTAGGTAATGGTGCACATTTAGTATGGTCAGATACGAATACGTGTGATGAAAATAGTAATAGTTACATTTACACTTTATGTTATTCACATGTTCTTACTGGTATTGTAGACGTCACATTCCAACCTGGAGAGACTTATTTCCATGAAATTGAGCCAGGAGAACAAACAATGTACAATTTAACTGTAAATAATTCGACACCAGGACCATCCGATATTGTTGCAGATTCTTATTCATTAACTCTTGAAGGTGTGCCATTAGATTGGTCAGCAACATTATATTTCTCTAGCAACAATACTGCAATCTTTGAAGATACCAACATATATCTTGCAGGCGGAGAAACAGTTGATGTATTTATGAGAGTAAGAGCTCCTAATATCTATCAAGCCGCAGGCCTACAAGATGAATTTGCTAACATTTCAGTAGTGGCGATGTCAATAAAAGATCCCGCGATAAGATCGGCAAGATTAACGATTACTTTGATGGATATTGAATATGGAATTGATCTTGATGCAAGCCATTCTCTTGTTGAAGTGGAACAAGGAAAGACAGCAAAATTTTCGATCACAATCACAAACACAGGAAATGTGTTCGATACATTTGCTTTCTATGATCCACAAACAATAGAAGGTGGAGCAGCATGGAATTTACCATTTGGATGGGGAGTAACTTTCCCACTAAATGTTTCTTTAGATCCTCAACAATCAGTGACAGAGTCATTGAGTATTAGTATTCCATCTACTCAGAATCCAACGGATGAAGCAATTAATTTACATGGGTGGTCCACTGGTGAAGATCCACTAAGATTAAGTCCTAATAGAGGAAATTGGGACACCTTGGTTTTGAAGATCTTTGTTGAATTACGTACAACAGGAAATATAGATTTGAATCCCGAAGAGACTAGCAAATCAGTAGATCCAGGAGAATGTGCAAGATATGTAATTGAAGTATCCAAAAATTATCAAGATGGTAGATTAATTTTTACTTTGCCAGACGCACCTGAAGAAATGCCAGAGGGAGCAGATCCTGCAGAGTGGGCAGAAAACAATTGGAGAGTAAGTGTAGACTTTGATGAGTTTAATGCACCGTTAGGAAACGATGTAGAATTATCAACGCCGCGTCCATGGACTGTAGATCGTCCAGAACAGATTGTAGTGGAAATTTGTGCACCTTCTGATTATGATTTTGCATCTGCTGGTTTAGGTCCTTCAATTACTATTAAAGCACATTTAGAAGGGTTCCCTAGAGTCTCTGATTCAGTGATACTTTCAACAAGAGTGAATTCAATATATGAATTAGAAGCAACAGTAAATGAAACTAATTTTGAAGTAGATCCAGGAGAATCGTTGTTAGTTCCAATGGCAATTTTGAATGATGGTAATACTCCAGATCGTTACGATGTACGTTTACTATCAATGACTAATTCAACAGGTATAAACCAACTATGGGATATCTATATTCCAAGAGATTCAGATTCTTTGTACCCGACAGAAAACGGATTACAAAGGGGTGATTTAAAGGATTTAGAAATCATTGCAAATATCCCAGATCAAGTTGAAGCAGGACAATATATAATGGAAATAGGATTATTTAGTGAAGAAGCATATCAAGGAGAGTCAGACTCTGAAAAGACACATTTAAGAGAATTAATTACAATTGGAATTACAGTAAGAGAATTCCATGATATGCAGATTACTATAGATGATTCAGTCGAAAATGAAATTAAAATCGCAGCACCAGGAAGAACCGTGCAATATATTGTTAATGTTACAAATAATGGAAATGTAGTTGATGACGCATTTTTGAATATTCATACAATGAGTAGTGATCAATGGAACGAAGATCCAGGATTTGGTGTACTAACTTCATGGGCAATTAGATGGTCAGAATTAGAAAATTTTGGTTCTGAAGTACCAACACAAAAAGATTGTCTTGAAGTTAATGCTGTTTCAGAAGCAACCGAAGAAGGCCGTTGTTATTTCGTAACTAATGGCGGAGTATGGATGATACCTTCAATGGAGGCATACGAGACAATTACACTTGTAGCCAGTATTGATGTTAGTCCAGAAGCCAAACTAAATGACCGTGAGTTAGGATTGAAAGTTACAACCCCAGTTGGTTCATCAGCAGAGGGAGGAGATTATGACGAGACCTCAACATGGGCAGATTCAGCTGCAGATACAAACGAACAAGTAATTATGCTGAGATTAAGAGCACCAAATTTAAATCTTATAGAAGTAAACCCTCCAGCAAAAACTAAAGGTTCTGTAGGAGATACAATTCCAATCTCGATTAAAATTACTAATGATGGTAACGCACAAGCAGATAACGTTGAAGTGATTATGTGTAGAGATCAATCGACTTCAGATATAGAAGACAATGGATGTGATGAAGACAATATTGTATTCAGACAAGTAATTGGTGCAATTAGAGAACCAGGTGACGATGGAGTACCTCTCAACGTAGAAATTACGCTTCTATACCCAATTGAAGCAGGTTTCCACGATGTAGTAATTATTATAGATCCAAATAATGAAATTATTGAAACAGACGAAAAAGATAATATCAAAGCAGTTGGAGATCTAAATTCAAATAATCCAATTATTGATGTTGCTGCCGAAGTACTTTCAATTTGGGCTTTACCACTTGGGGTTTTAGTTTTGACAACAAGCCTTCTTGGAGTTGTTTATCTTGTAGGTCGTGCAAGAAGAGCAGAAGCATTAGGTAGAGTAGCAGAACAAAGCATATTGGTTGATGAAATCGAAAGTTGAAAAGATTATTTTTCTTCCATCAAGTCATAAATATCTGACACGCGTTGAATTCTTTTATCAGAATTTAATTTACCCTTTAGAGCAGAATCATCTCCATCTTCCAATTTGTCTGGTTGTGCAACTGGTACTTTTTCTGGAATAATATCTAATGTATCTCTTTGCACTTCTTCTTCATATTGTCTTCTTTGTTTAGCAATATCATCAGAAACAATCGTTTCCTCATCTTCAGTATTGGTTATTAGTCCGACTTCAACTTCTTTTGTTGCATCCCCAATATTCCAAGATTTCGGTTTCCATTTACTGCTTTTATTTGCCTTCTCTTTTCTTTTATTTTTATTAAGTGGTAATTCACTTAAAAATAATATCATTCCTAATGCATTAGCAATTAAATAGCCTTCAATTGAGAAATTAAGAAACACATAAAGTTCGTATTCAAGAGTTCCATCTATTGTCTGAGGCTCCACATCTATTGCTGTTTGAAGTCGATAATTTCCAGGTACTAATTCAGCACTCCAAGAAGGACATTCTGAGCCAACTTCTCCAGTCCATTCATAGATGACGTCATCACCTTGAGTAAGTGATAATGAGAATTGTTCTTGGTAGTGTGAATAATTCTCGGAAAAATCGAAATTACAATTTAAAGTAAATGGAACATTTTTTCCACTGGCAAGAATATTAGGGACTTCAACCGTATGATTTTGATTGAATTTAGTTTCAGGGGTATAAACCTGATTTAGTGAAGGTTGTTGGTGTAATGTTAACCAAATTAGATTTATGGAAATCCATAGTACCAACATAAAATACATTCTATATTTTGATTTAGGTATTTTTTCATTATCTTTCTTTTTTTCCACATCAGATAACATGCCCTAAATCCTCCAGTATATTTTTCATCCATTCCAACTTTTTCATTTTTTTATTTATGTTGCTTATTCCTGTCCATGGTCCAATTTTATTAGAATTAAACCCAATTAATTGGATTTTTTCGGCATTTATCCCACAAGCATGGAGCATACATACTGCTCTATCTCCGTCACTAAAACCTCCAAAATTTACTGCAGGATCCTTTCTTTTTAATATTTGATGACTAATAATTATTCTAGGTGCAGGTGACCATTTGTTCCAGATTTCTAAAATATTTTTCAAATTTTCTTTTGCATGCCCATGCGCATGTAATAAGATACGAAGATTTCCTATTTTCCTATTGGAGATATAGGGCAAACCATCTCCATCAGAGACCAGACAAATTATATTTTCAAGTAAATCTTCTTTCAATTCTAATAATGCGCCAATTGCCCCATCAGCGACAATTAATGATGAGTTATTAGACAAAGTCATAATTTCTTCTCTAGTCACATTAGCTCCAATTACCACAAAGTTTTCAATTGTTTTTATGTCTTTAATTAACTCATTTAGATGATTAATTTGAGATTCATCAGCCCATCTCTTATCGAAATTCGCTATGTTCTTTTGTAACCAATCTAAAACCGCCTCATCATCTTTAGAATCCCATCCAAAATATTCCCGGATTTTTTGTTGATATTCAACACAAACAGGAGTGAATTTCTTTGGTTGCACTATTACCTCCCCAGAGGTCATAATTCAATAACCTTCAACTTTTTACTATCAATGTGCCCAGTCCATTAGAGCCACCACTAATCAAAGCAAATGATTTGCTTTCAAGGTATCCCTTTTTGCCACAAACGAGGGAATGGTTGAACGTTTTAAGTGCTGACGAGAATATAACCTTAGAGATGTTGATTTCAGATCCATATATGGAACCAGCTCGTAATCGTGGGAAATTAAGATTAATTGAAATGATTACTCATTCAGGAGGGGTAGATATGGAATCAACTAGTGATATTTATACTAGAGAAGGGCAACTAATGGAGGTGTATTCCTATTTGTTTGCAAAATTAATCATTTGTTCTGCAGCAGATGAGATATTAGTTTCTCGATGGGCACAAGCAGAAGCAGAATTAGCAGAAAAAAGGTTGTCAATAGAGGGGGAGAATCTAGAAGTAATTGCTAAAACATATATTGACAAATTAAGACATGAACCTTCAGATTTCAGCAATCGGAAGAAAATTTATGATGGGAGAAATATTCGTAAATTCGGATATAAAAGAGGAATTTGGAAAATTGGAATTATTGACTTTATTGAACTTTGTTCTAATATTTCTGGTTCAAGATGGCGTTTACCAAATCATGAATTAGAACATGGATGGGTTACTCTTTGGGACGAAGAAATATATTCTAGTGATGCACAATTATCAAGATTGTTACGTGAAAAAATAAAAGTAGAAATCCAAAGAGACGCCAGAGAACAAATAGAAAAATTGGGCGATGATAAAATTCCAGGTTTGGAAAAATATGTTGACATGATTAAAGATACACTTGGTGATTTCAAAAAGAAAGAATTAGAATTAAGTAGAGTTGATCAAGAAGACTGGCCTCCCTGTATGCACAAGGCAATTACAGAATTAGCAAGAGGAGTAAATGTTAACCACACTGGCAGGTTCTTCCTTGCATCGATGGCTTCAAAGATAGGTATGCCTCAGAAAGATGCAATTGCATTTTTTTCTAATGCTCCTGATTTTAGTGAAGCAACTACATCATATCAGGTTGGCCAAATTTATGAAATGGATTATACTCCTACAAGTTGTGAAAAAATGAAACTTGGTTCTAATTGTGCAGTTGAATTTGGAGACGATACGCTTTGTGATAAAGAGTGGTTAAAAAATCCAGTACAATATGTTGCGGTAAAACAAGGCTGGAAGGGAAAACAAACCTCAAATAAGAACGAAAACTAGGGTTATTTGTACACATTAAGAAGAGATATCTTTTAATCAGAGCAATTACGGAGGTTTGAAACGCCATGGTGAAGAGAACTTTAGTTTTGACAATCGACAGGGACAACGACCTTGGAGCCAAAGCAGGAATTAGAGGTCCAGTAATTGGTAGAAAAAGTGTTTTGACTGCAGCCCTTAAACTTGGTATAGCAGATCCTGAAGAGAGTGATACTAATGCAATATTAGGCGCATTGAATAAACACGATACTTTAGTAGATACCGTAGATGATTCGGAAAAAGTGGAGGTTGCGATACTTACTGGTGATGAAAAAGTAGGATTGAGAAGTGATAGAATAATTACTAGTCAACTTGAAGAAGTAATAAAAGAATTTCAACCAGATAGAGCTATTTTAGTTACAGATGGTGCTGAAGACGAATCCGTACTTCCAATTATTCAAAGTCAAGTAATGGTGGAGCACGTACAAAAGATAATTGTTAAACAATCAAAAGGTATAGAAGGAACTTATTACATAATTGCAAAAGCATTGGAGGATCCGAAATGGAGGGCAAAAATGCTAGTACCTTTGTCAATTTTTCTAATAATACTCGGTTTGGGAATTATGATTCCTGGTGGAGGAATATTAATTGGTGCAATGCCTTTCCTATTGGGAGGATATATTCTCGCTAAAGGACTTGGTGTAGACGATACAGTTGCTAGAGTAATGAGTGATATGAGGGAGAATGTAGATGCTGCGATGTTTTCGAGTTTATTTTGGCTTGGAGGAGTGTTTACTGGTATTTTAGCCATAGTATCAGGCTGGAATCAATACATAGATACTAATCAAGGGACAGTAACAATACCCCTGGTATTAGATGTATTTCATTCTTCATTAACTTGGATAATGATTACATTTTTATTAATGATTGGTGGATTGCTATTATTGAGATTAAAAAGAGGTTCTTTTTCAGGACGTATGATTGTAATTTCTGCCTTTGCAATGGTGGTTTATTCATGGACAGATGCTGCATTAACAATACTAACAGAAGCATTTACTGATGTTGATTATGCATTCGAAGCAACCTCGATTTTACCAGAATTCTACATCCCATTCATTTGGATAGTTGTTTTATGGATGACTTCAACTATTGTTCGTAGCTTAAAAGATCGTACAACACAAGGTAATACATATTGGGGAATATAGTGGCATAAATGGTAACGTTCTCTACAGAATCAATATTACTGCTTTCAATTTTATTATTTTTTACAATTTATTTGGTGTGGTTGTTAATTAAGAAAACATATCAGTTGAATAATATTAAGTTAGAGCACCATAAAGAGATTAAAGAATTGGAATTAAAAATTAGAAAAGATTCTACCACAAGACAAAGAAGTGTACTCAAAGGCCAAATTAGTGAAACAATAGCACCGTGGTCGATTAAAGCAGTAAATAGTGTAAAAGAACTTAATTTTTTAGGTAACCCAATTGATTTTCTCGGATTTAAAGGGCTTGATGGGGACGGAGATATAGATATTAAATTTATAGAAGTTAAATCAGGTAAATCCCAATTAAATAAAAACCAACGAAGAGTTAGAGATGCAGTAAAAGAAAAGAGAGTAGAATGGGTAGAAGTAAGAATTAAGGAAATAGAGGTAGAAGAAAAAGTACAACGTTCTTAGTATTATCAATTATAAAATGTAGACTCTTGTAAACAATTTGGACAATTAATTTTGATTGGTCTTGCCGCAGGGATTCCTAAGGGTGCACTGCAATGTGGACATAATATTGCTTGATTAACTTGAGATTGTCTTGCAACAGATTCTTCGCTGGGATCATATTTCATTCTGAATTTATTTGCATTCTCAAGGTATGTGGGCGCTCCTGGTGGTTGTATTACAGGTTCACTAGGAGATGATTTTGAAGGAACATAGAGGTCATCGTTAGATACCATTTCACTCATACCTCCTCCACTTGCCAATGCAGAAACTTGTTTGTCTATATTAGCAACACTTACTCCATATTGTTTAGATAAACGATCCATTGCAAGCATCTTGTCATAATCATCCATAGAGGATAATGCTTGAAGTTCAGCCATTGGAATAGATGCCATTAACAGGTCCATTTTGGCATTTGTTAAGAACATAATCAATTTTTGAGTATTGTGATATACAAAATCATGAATTCTCTGGGGGCCCCCGGGATAACCCTAATCCGCATCATATAGTTGATTAAACTTTGACATTACATGGCAATAGGTAGTCAGCGTGAAGCAAGAATGAATCGCTTGAAAGATGAAATAAGACAGTATGTAGAATTAAATCCGAATTGTAGTGCTGCTGCAATTGTAGATCATCTATGTAATGAAATAAAAATGAGGAACCATGGATTGACAGCTAGAAAAGTAGGTTTCTTCATTCCAAGATATTGTAAAGATATTACATATGCTTTGGATGCATCTACAGGGAAACGACTCTATATTTTGTCAGAACAGTAGTCAAGGCTTTGACTTAATGTCGGTTCCGCTTTAATATGGCGGGCACACATGAAAGCGTTACTGCTGGAAAACTATGGCCTAGTGCTAAAAATCTAAAAGAACACTGGGATATCAAAGATGGAGGGTATTTTCCCGATTTAACATTGGAAAATGAGCCCGCTTGGAAATTATTAGATTCTTCATATGATAAAAGTTTGAAGAGTCAATTAAATGAGTTATTATCTTCAATAGGAAGTAATGTCCCTGAATCAATAGGCAAAGACATAAGCATCGACGAATCAAATGGGATTGTACATATTGCTGAAGGTGCTTTTGTAGGCCCATTTTCTAGATTTGAAGGGCCATGTTATATCGCTCCCGAAGCAGAAATTAGGCATGGTGCATATATTAGAGGAAATAGTTGGATTTGCTACCAAGCAGTCTTAGGGCATGCTAGCGAAATTAAACATTCAATTTTACTTCCAAATGCAAAAGCGCCACACTTTAATTATGTAGGAGATTCTATTGTTGGAAGTCATGCAAATCTTGGTGCAGGAGTGATATTAAGCAATCTAAGAAACGATGGGCGAGAAACTAAAATCAAAGTTAGAAACGATGTAATTAACACAGAATTAAGAAAATTTGGAGCATTAATAGGAGAAAGGACCCAAATTGGATGTAATTCAGTTACCAATCCAGGATCCATATTAGCTCCAGATTGTATGGTTTGGCCAAATACTACACTTTCTGGATTGTATGATAAAAAGGGTAGTAAAATTAGGAATTAGGTGCTAATGTATGCAATTATTTGGCACCGATGGGGTCAGAGGTAAGGTAGAGATCATTCAGATTGAATATGAGGAAGCAATTTCACTTTACCATAATCAAAGAATCATCACACCGTCATTGATGAGGGTAATTGGAGAAGCTGTAGCAATTGAATTATCTGCTAGGTGTGGAAAGACAAAACCACAGGTAGTAATTGGCTGGGATAATCGGCCAAATAATTCACACTTGTTAACCGCATTAACTCAAGGGTTAGCTATACAAGGCTGCGAAGTACATTGGGCAGGAGAGATAGCAACACCAGGCTTACATTATTGTATTTTGGAATCAGCATATGATTCAGGATTAATGGTTACAGCCAGTCATAATCCAGCACATGATTCAGGATTGAAAATATTTGATAATTTGGGATTTAAAACATATCCAGAACGAGAAAAAGAAATTTCAAAAATAGTTGAAAACTTAGCATCAGAAGATAGAGAAGTTGATGATATATTATTAGAAAAATTGAGTAACCCAAATACGATATTCAATGGTTGGGAAAAACATTTAGAAGCCTTACAAAACAGACTAGATTTGATTAGATTAGAGTGGGATGTTGTATTAAAAGACGCAATAGATTTGGGAGTAGTAACATCAAGTAAATTTCTTGTGGATGGTTCAAAAGGTTCAGCACATGCTTGGTTAGCAAACTGGTTAACTTCTAATGGATTAACCTCTGTAGAACAATCTTCATCTTGTATTCAAATCAATAAAAATTGTGGTGCAGGAAATTTTTCCCCCACTGATAAATGGCTTTGGGAAGAAATTGAAGGTGAACACGTATTGTTAAATTCTATTAAAAGTTTAGAAATTAGTACTTTAAAACCAGGCCAAATTGTTGCAGCAGCTCTAGACGGAGATGCTGATAGATGTTTATTGTTTGAGGTAATGGAAAACGGTTCTGGAATTCAAGTAGTTGATGGAGATAGAATTGCAGATGATATCATTCAAGCGGGAGTGTTGAAGAGTAGCAGCACAAATTGGATACTTGCAGCATCAATAGAATCAGATCTTAGTTTAACTTCATCATTGAAACGGTTTTCCGAAGGAGTGGGAAGCGTAGAAACCGCAGTAGGAGATAGATGGCTTTCTCTTGCTTTATGCAATGCTTCCGAACCGATTTTGATACAAGAAGATAAGATGCCAGGAAAAATTGGCTGTGAGGATTCAGGACATATTGTATTGCCTATACTTCATCCCAAATTCAAAGATCAATGGAGTTTAGTTGGAGATGGAGTTATGACCTTAGTTTATACAATATTAGCGCGTTGCGTACTCAACTCTTCAAATGTAAATAATAGTTTCAAATCAGGATGGAAATTACGTAAATCTGTAAAGGAAGTAGATCGTAAATTATGGGATGGAATGAATGAATTAAGTTTGCAAATTCAAAATTTAGCAGAAGAATGGTTTACAAATAATTCAAACTCAACTAAATTATCAAGAGCCGAAATAAATGGATCAACTTCATTATTACTTTTACAAGGAGAAGTAGAAAATTTACCATTTAGTTTAGGAATTAGAAATTCAGGCACAGAGCCAAAGATTTCAGTTTCACTGAGACTATCTGTTGGGTGTAAGGAAAAATTATCTAAAGACCCGTTGGAGTTAGTAGAGGCATTATGCGAACATCTTTCAAGAAATATGAGATGAACTATTGTCTGATAAAACATGTTTATTTGTTTGAGCAAGCCAAGTAATTATGCCAAGTAGAATTGCAGTAGCACTTAGTAGTAATAATAGATTAAACGGATTTAAAATCAATCCAATTGATAGTATTGCAATTGCCCACCCAATAAATAAATCCACAGCCCCCCATACTCTGTATGTTCTCAAATCAAGTAAAATCCCAGTACTCCATACTGAAAGAGATAGGCCAATAAATGTTAAAATCAATACAATTGTAAACCAATCTCCAAGGGTTGTACTCAAGATAATTATTGAAATTAGTGCAAGCGCATGAGCATCCCACGTCCAACATGAAACCCAATTTCCTAAATCTTTCCTTATGGTAGAAATCCATACTAATCCACTAAAAGACGCCAAGGCGCCAATTATCCCAACTATCCCTACAAACATTAACCATTCACTATTAATCCATGAAATAAGAGTAAATAGACCCGCAAAAGCCATCATATTAGTGATAGAAATTACAGACGGTAAATTCCATTTTAATGCTCTTTGAATCATTAATAAAGAAACAAGTATTGTAGCCAACCCATTAGAAACCATGGCAATTAGAATAACCCACAATATTCTCCCAGGCCCTCCTCTATGGTCTTCCATATTTTTCTTTAATCTCGTAAGATCTATTTTATCCCAAATAATCACTAGAGCAATTAAGGAAATTTCCATAAAAAACATTGGACCCATATAGATCAAAGAGTCAAATTTCAATGGATTTATTAGGAAAGGAGGGGGAGTTGCTGCAAATATAAACAAACCAATAATTGCTGAACCAGCCAAACAATACCCTATCCATTCAGCTGCTGAAGGAACTCTTCTTCCAAGATCTTTCTTTCCCCAAATTGCAAATATTCCGAAAATCAACAAAACAATTACCAAGATGAGTAATGGCATTTGATTTTCCATAACCGCACTTGAAGAGATTCTACCTAGAAGATATACGAGAGTGATACCTCCCATTGATACTGCAATTGGTAATTCAATTCCTACAACGTCAGCCATACTCAAATCTAACTCTTTAGTTCTCCATCTAGATGCTGAAATTAATACCACAGAAAAAATAGCGGCAATTAACAACATTGCATTTGCAACATCACCCCCATTATTTAGAGTAGGAGAAAAACTGAAAAATCCTGTAATTACAAATATCAAAGCAATAAAGAGTAACATTACTACAGGTCTATAGTGAACATCTTGCAAGATTAATTCACTTTCACTAAGGTTAGTGTTCATGTTCTTTTTCTTACGTTTTTCAAGAAGATCAATCAATTCAGGATCAATTACTTCTATCGTGCCTTTTTCAGATGTTTGTAAAATTTGTTTTGAATTTTCAGTTGCCATTAAAGAACCTAATTCATCCAGAGATCCTCCAGACTCTAGGTGTTGTTTAACTAATTGTTTTCTTCGAAGGTTTTCCATTAATGTTTCACGTTTTGCAATATCTTTCAGCCCTGTACGAACTTCTGCTTGCATAACTAATAGGACCGAAGAAACAAACAACATTACAAATGAAATTAATAATTGCCAAGAATCATTATTTGAAGCCAATACAATACATGATAGAAGCATTAAACCATTAGCAATAGCAGGTTGTAATATTTTTTCATATTTTCCAGCCATTGGAAGATAGAGTCCAAGAATTAAACAAACACAAAACAATTGAATCCAAACCGAAGTAATTTCTTCTGGCCACCACATATTTATTTCAAGAATTGTTTTGTTTGGGAAAAGAGTTGTTAACGTTAGAGATGCTGCAGCACCCCCCATTAAAACCATCAAAATCTTTTCAATATTCTTTTTGGTAAATGCTGCTAAAAGTATTCCGAAAAGAGTTATTATTCCAGTCCAAAAAGAATCAAAACCAAATCTAAATTGACATATCAAGCACATCAATACGCAAGAATAAAGCAAAAACATAGGTGTATCTTGATGTTTTGATCGAATTTCTGCTATAAAATGAACTCCAAATAAGGAAACAATTCCCAAAAATAGACCTTCTGCAGGCATGCCTCCAGCATAAGTAATTGCAATCCAACCTAGTAGTGAGAGTAGTAGGCTTAGATTCCATAACCGTAGTGCACCAGAATCTCTTGTGATCGCAGAAAATTCTGTAATGCCTTTGAATCTTGAACCTAGATTGATTCCACTACCTCCTAGCATAGTATTTACTGGATATTGGATAAGGATTGCAATTATGCAAAATACACTTAGGTACCAAGGTTCTAGAATAATCGGAATTAATTCTATTTTGATTATTCTTGTATCTGCAGCAGTTGCAAATAGTAAACACCAAACCCATGGGCCCAATACAGAAATTCCCGCTAAACTTGGAGATACTCTCCAAATGGCTAATATTGCCAATCCCCCAAAAGTTAAGATTATTGACAATAATAATTTGAGTCCCCCATCCGAATTTTGATCAGCAGGAATTAGTATAGTTAACAAAGTTACAATTACAATACAACCAACCCATAATACTGTGTCACTAACGGCTGTTTGATGATTTAATAGGGTAATTGAAATAATTGAAATAGCACCTATTGCAAATAATGAATAATTAGCAAGCCCAGAAATAATGCCTTCTGGAATTAATGATTCAATAATAAATAAACTAATAATTAATAATGCACCAGGCATATACATAGAAAGTTGTAGTTTAGATGATTCAACACCACGAACGACAAGATATGAACCGCCAAATGCTGCTAAAAGCATGCTAATTTGAGCAAGTGCATAGCCAGTTTCATTTCTATGAGCAGCAATGGTCATTAACGCTCCAATCATTCCTATTCCTACAGATACTCCCCACAAACCTGGCTTTCCAATTCCCACGACATTAAATGCTTGTGAAAACCAATTTTCTTCTTTGTAAAAGTGTGTAGCAATAATTGCATTGATGACATTTACTATTGTAAATAAAGTAAATAGTAAAAGAGCACCTTCGAATTTTAGTATTTCTAATCCAAAGAAAACCCAGTTGTTTGATAGTGCATGGATTCCAATCCATAAATTTGAAGCAACAATGCCCATTGCTGCTAAATTACCAGATTTTCTTAAGATGGCTAAACCATGAAGTAATAAAGTAGCAATTAGAAGTAAAGATGCCAATAATAATCCAGAATCAATCCCTATTTCTTTTGATGTTGTACTTGCACCTGAAGCTACAACCATAAGAATTAACGTAGCTTGAACAGCGATGGCATCAGAATCATGCCAATGGGCAATGAACACATTTAGAACAACAAGTGAGAGTAATAATAATCCCAAAATTACGTTCTCATTTATTGAATAATCTGCAAGCCAGCCCCAATGATGTAAATCTAAAGCAAGACCATAAAGTAATTTCATTGAAATTATTACCCATGTAACTCCAAGAATATGCATTTCTTTTTGAGGAATCCATTTTCCACCTAGCCAAAAACCAAATATGGCAAGTGTGAGTAAACCAATCAATGCAATTATTGGATCAAATGTTGTTCCAACAATTAAACCAATGATGCTGTATACTGTAATCATAGAAACCATTAATGCCCAATGGATTCTATATTCTCCTTCTTTTGCCATTTGCGTAATTACATCATCTTCAGGCTTTTTTGTTACAGAACCATCTCTTTTCATATCGGAATCAATTGATTCACTAGATACAAAAGGACTGCTTATTTCCCCAATTGCTTCATCTATATCTCCTTCTTTTTCATTCTTTACTTCTTGTTCATTATCAGCATCTAAAGTATCATCTTCTAAAAATTTGGAAAGATCAATTCCCCCACTTAAATTGAATTCTTTTTCCTTGAGAAAGCGATCAGAATCACCCTTCTCAGATTTGCTCATACTAGGGGGAGAAAACAATCTCGCTTGAATTTGCCCCCCGTTTCAGTCAATATTTGCCAATTTTTACCTTAAATTTAGACGCCCCTAGAAGCGTAAAAAGTAAAGGCGCCTTTTGTTTGGCCTATGCATGGTAGCATCTTCTAGCAAGGGCGAAAAAGACTCTTGGAAACCTACTTTAGCAGAG
>PAAW01000031.1 GCA_002699515.1 Methanobacteriota archaeon | reverse complement strand
TTCTTATAGTGAAGGGGTTATCACGCAGGTCTTTGAAACCTGAGTCTTGGGTTCGATTCCCAATAGGAACATTATTTTTTTTGTATCAAGACAAGTAACGGATATATCATAAAATTGATACTTTAAAAATATAATATTTTATTGACATTATTGTAAATAAGTATGAATTTATTTACACATCAAAAATCATCACAATTAAGAGCAACCAAAATCGAATCAACACGAATGCTTATTACAAGTATATTTCTTGGAATTATAAACATTATAGATATACTTTTCTTAGTAGGACCAACTGTAGATTTGCCTTTACTGGTTTTGGCGACAATAATGTTTATCACAAGTGTTAATTATTGGAGATACCCTATAAAAGGATGGCGCCTTACAACAGATATCATAACTGCGACAGTAGGTATATTTGTGCTCATCAATAATGGAGTATTGACACGAGGTTTGGCTATTGCGATACCTTTCTGTTTAGCCATATTGTGTTTCTTTCTTGGAAACTACGCATGGCGTCCACATTCCACAGAGAGTTACCCACCTTCAATATTAACACCATATTGGTCTTATTTACATGTGGCGTTTCACATGTTAATGTTCTTATCATTTAACGCTATGATACATGACCGTGCGAAAGAAAACTATGTAAATATATACGGACTAGTGACAGGTTCATATCTTATAGTTATTGCGTTTCTTATTGAATTATCATGTTAAGTAAGTAAAATAACAAGTAAAATAAAGGATAGAAAATTGATGAGTAAAAATAAATTTTTATTTTATTTAAAATGGACAAATATATCAACAATAAGGTAAATGCTAACACAGAATATTATAGAAGAAATAAAAAACTACGTTTAAATATAAAATCTTGTCCACACTGTAATTATGAAACAACAGGTCCCAAGTCTTCATTGCAAGCTCACATATGGGCGAAACATACACCCGAAAATAAAAGACCATTTCAATGTCCGTGTGACGATTGCTCTCGAGGCTTTGCCTCTAGAGCAAATTTACATAAACATATTAATTCTATCCATGAAATAAAAACACCAAAAAAATTACACAAGGATATTGTACTATTAAAATTATCTCTCCAAAAAAATTTATCAGAAACAAAAAACAATTTCTACAATAGTCATAAAATTATAAAATGCTCTGATTTACCTATAGATTACCAAAATACAAATTTTACAACTGATGTTTTATTTTATGATATGTTGAAAGGTAATATACTTATGGAAGGATATAGTATAAAAAAAATAAAGGAATTATATAATTAGTTATTACTTAAAAATAATAATATTTTTTTATATAATATGTCAGAGGAAGACTTTTTTACGAAACAAATATTAACATATATGGGTAATAAACGTAAATTTTTAAATAAAATAGATGAAATAATTACACATGTAAAAACAGAACTTGGAGAGAAAAATATTGATATCGCCGAGGGATTTTCAGGAACTGGTATAGTTAGTAGATTATTTAAAAATAGAGTAATGGATGATACAGTTCCACTAGAAGAATTAAAGACTTTTTATGTGAATGATATGGCGGGATATTCTAAAACCTTGAACGAATGTTATTTAACTTCTACAACAAGTCTAACAACAGAAGATTATGAAAATTTAATTTTACACATGAAAGGAATAAGAAAATATCTCTCCAAATCAAAAGTAAAAAAACCATTTATAAGTAAACATTGGGCGCCTAAGGATGATGATAATATACAAGAAGGGGAAAGAACATATTTTACACATAAAAATGCTTGTATTATTGACAAAATGATGTATTATATAAAAAATAAAGTAGAAAAAAAATATCAAAGGTATTTTTTAGCTCCATTATTAGTGAAATGTTCTATTCATAATAATACTAATGGGCAATTCTCTGCTTACTATAAGAATGAAGAAAAAACAAAAGGTATGTTTGGGGGTAAAAATAATATAGATTTAAAAAGAATAACTGGAGAGATAATTCCAGAGATGCCGATTTTAACTATGAATAAAGCAAATATTGAAATAAGTCAGATGGATACAAATAAATGGGTAAAATCAATTCCAAAGGTAGATTTAATGTATTATGACCCACCTTATAATAAACATCCTTATAATATATATTATTTTTTACTTGATATTATTAATAATTGGGATACTGATATGGAAATACCAGATACATATAGAGGCCAACCCAAAAATTGGGAGAAAAGTTCATATTGTAGTTTTGTAAAAGCGAAAAAATCATTTGATGATTTAATAAAAAATACAAAAGCAAATTTTATTATGGTATCTTATAATAATAAAGGTATAATTCCATTAGATGAGTTTGATAGTATATTAAAAAAATATGGTAAATTATATAAAATTCCAGTAGAACATAATGTATATAATAAGATGTTGGGTATAGCAGCAAAAAAAAGAAAAAAGGAAAATAAGAAAGTAGAAGAATTTATATGGTTATTAGATTGTAGAAAAAAGCACTAAAAAAAAGACACTGGTTAATTTTAAATATAAATATTTATATATGAAAGATTTTCTAGAAGGATTTGCTTGGGTGTTAATGTATATATCTACTTTTGGATTTAGTGATTTATTATTAGAAAAATATTTGAAGAAAAAATTACACATTTACTATTTTGCTGTCATGGGATTAATATCTTGTATCATGCTTTATTATCAGCTTTAAAACATTTCCAATACCATGGTCCATCATAAAATATTTTGAAATCATTATTAGATTCCAATATATTTTTAACTTTTAAGCTTTTTTCATTATTATTCCAAGAAGAATAATGAACGAATGCAATTTTATTTTTTCCTGATTGTACAAGATCTATTTTTTTAATTGTACCAAAATTATGATTATCTAAAATAGATTTTATAGTATTTTTAGTTACATTTCTATATAATTTAGGTATACATATTGATAGGGTCATTTATAATTATTATATATTATGAATATGATAATTATGAACTATTTACAATAATTCAATTTTTAGATACGGTCTCTTTTAAAGTAATATATATGCGACAATTATTAGAAAAATTTTGGAATGAAATGTTTGCTGTTAAGAGACAAATATAAATCAAGAGATATCTTTAAGTAAATTATAAAATTGAAATAAACAAAAATACCTATAATTCTATATATATAGGATGAGTAACATGAATAAGATGAACAATAGATTTATGTGTTTAAAACCTGAAAAGGACGAATCTGTAAATCATGAAAATAGAGAAACAGGTCGATTAAATAGATTTAAAACTCCTGTAAAAAATTCAAGATGGGAAAGAAGCAAAAGCCCTGAAAAAGGTAATTCCTTTACAGCAAAGGGTAGAGATTATAATAGACGAAATTTTAATAATAGGCGAAATAACAATAGAAATAGAAAAGTTTCTAAAAAATTTAATGGTATTGAAAAAGATTCAAAAGGAAGACCCATGATACATAACGCAACAACTAAATCATTTAATTTAGATTTTGCTTTACGAAAAAAATCAAGTAAATCACCCGATAGAAAAAGAAAAAAGAAAAAAAATAAAACAAATATTAATTCGCATGAGAATATAAAACCTAAATTTATTACCAGTGAAAAAACCCAAGAAGAGATAGAAAAAGAAAAAGAATGGAATAGAAAAATGATTTTGAATATGCAATATGAAACAGATTCTGAACAGGAAGAAGAGTTTCCAGACGACGAAATGTAAATATTTAGTGGGTTATAATAAAAAAGTTTTTTTAAATATGAATATTAATGAGCGATAATGATGAATTAGATGATTCATGGATGTCTGATATTGAAAATGAAGAAGAAAAATATGGTCATTTTTATAGAGAAATTAACAATGAAATAGAATTGTATTATATTTATGTTGACAGTGACAATAAGATATATTATATAAAAAAAGAAAAATGTTCTTTAAATAATTCATCGATTTTACAAAGGGAAAAATTAATAAATTTATTAAAAAAAAATCAAATATATAATCAAAAAAAACATAAACTAATATCAATATTACAATATAATATTGATTTATCAGCTGAAGAAGTATTTGATTATTTAAATGAAAGTGATAAATTTAATTTTTTATCTACTAAATCGAGTATTGAGGAAATAAAATGGAGAGATTCTATACGATTGTTTAAAGATATTAATAGTTTGCATATTATTTTTTATGAAGATAAAAAAAAAACAAAAGGAAATACTAAAAAGATATATATCAAGAAGAAAGCAAAAAAACACCGTAAGTCTAGAAAAAAATCCATTTAAAGATAGACCACTAATATTAGTAATATATGAGTAGTATCATTTCAGCACTTGACTCAGGTATGGAAAACAAAAAGCTGGGGGAAAACGGACACGTAGAATATGATTGGAGTGAAAAAAGTGAAGATTTAATCACCCAATTTTTTTTTCAATTAGTTCGTACTAAAGATACTAGTGAATTAGAAAGTATATTACATCATCTTTTAAAAAAGTTGACATGGGAAAATAATTATGGGTTACTTACAACCTTATATAAGTTAATTGGTCAAACTAGAGATATTGTAAAGGGGAAGGGTGAAATGGATTTAACTTGGATGCAGTTAAAGGTATGGTATCAATATTATCCGGATTTATCATACATGGCCTTTTCACATTGTGTGATTCCTAATCACAATTCTTTAAATGGTCATCAATATGGTTCTTGGAAAGATGTGAAATATTTTTTACATTATTTAAAAGATAATACATCCGCTGGTGAACATCATCCGCTTATTAATATAATTCTAGAATACATTGTAGTTCCCTGTTTAAAAAATGATGAAATTTTATACAATACGGGAGAAAAGGTAAGTCTTATTGGCCGCTGGCTTCCAAGAGAAAAATCGTCAAAAAAATTTAACTGGATTTTTAAAAAATTAGCCCAAATGATGTATCCAGAGTTTTTATTTGAACCTCCTAATGGTTGGAAAGATAGGTATCAAATATCCAAAGCAAAAACAAAACAAAAAATATTTTTAAAAAAATTACTTGTAAAATTATCTGGAGATAATGGGGGTTCGGATACACCCCAAGTAAAAATGTGTAACGGTCAATGGAGTAAACTTAAATTTAATATGATACCTTCAATTACCGTAAGAAAACAAAAAAATGCTATTTGTAATGTAACAAAAAAAGGTAAAATTCGTAGTAATAAATTAGATAGAGTACAATGTGCTGAAAATTATAAAGAGCATATTGAAATGTGTATGTCAGGTGATAACACAAAAAAAATACATGGTAAAAGAGTGACTGTTGGAGATTTAGCACGGGATGGATACATGCATGATGATAACAATGACCCAGATAATACACTCAGGAATACAATTAATTTACAATGGAAAAGTAATAGTGAAAATAATTTAGGATTAGAAGATAAACCTATTATTGCTATGGCTGATACATCGGGGTCCATGGAAGTGGATGATTGTCTACCTTTAAATAATTCTATTGGATTAGCTATTCGCATTAGCGAAATTTGTCATCCTGCTTTTAGGCACAGAATTATGACTTTTGACGCAATTCCTCAGTGGGTAAATACAGAAAATTGTAAAGATTTTGTAGATAAAGCTAAAAAAGTAAAAAAAGCGCCATGGGGCTGTAATACTGATTTTCATTTAGCTATTGATAAAATTATCGAATGTTTAGTTTCTCAAGATGTAGAACCATCATCTGTTAAAAATTTAGTCTTAGCTGTATTCAGTGATATGCAGTTTGACAGTTCATATCATAATATTAATATTTTCGATAGTGCTTATGAAATTATAAAAGACAAATTTGTTAAAGCAGGTATGAGAACAAAATGGAAAACACCTTATGAAGTTCCTCACATGTTGTTTTGGAATCTTAGAAAAACAGATGGATTTCCTGCTACAAGTTATACTAAGAATATTTCATTCCTTGGCGGATATAACTCAACATTATTAAACATATTCGTAACTAAAGGTATAAATGAATTAAAGAAAGCAACACCATTTACTATGCTAGAAGAGTTAGTACATAATTCAAGATATAACGCATTAGAGGATAATATTTCTCAATATCTTGCCGCAGTTTAAAATTTTATTACATAAATAAAAATTTAAACACAAAAATATATACAATACTAATGACAGATATAAGTGATTTATCAAACAATCAGGATAATTTTATTCAATTATTAGCTGATTACATAAATATTACAAATTCTAACTCAAACCCATTACCTTTATCTAATAATTATATGTTAAATCAAAGTTTACCTAGCCAATACTCAAGATTTAATAGAATATTGAATCGTTCTTTTCTAGAAAAACCGGTTTATAAGAAAATTTTATCAAATAAAGGAACAAATCAATTAAAAACAATAATTTATGATGATAAAAAATACGAAACCAAAGAATGTGTAATATCTATGAATGAGTTTAAAAATGGAGATGAAATAATTCAACTGCCTTGTAAACATATATTTCACAAAGAATCAATAGAAACTTGGTTAAAAGAAGAATCATCAAAATGCCCTGTATGTAGATTTGAGTTAGACTATAAAGAAGTAAAAAATAATGATAATATAATAGTTGAAGATTTTGACGCATCAAACAACACGACAACTGATACATCAAATAATGTTTTCAATAGATTTTTTTCTAACATGGATTTGATATATAATCCTACTCAAAATATATTTAGACCACAAAGAAATAATTTATTAAGTCAGAGAAATTTAATTAATGAAATTATTAATGAAGAAAATTCATATTTAGAACAAAGATATTTACAAAATGCTATTATGGCAAGTTTATACGAAGAATATCCCATAGAAAATAATGATAGTGATGAAGACAGCAGTCTAGAAGATTTTATAGATATATTTTTAGAAGAAGAAGAAAAAGAAAATGATTTAATATCCGATTCAGATGATGATGATTTATACGGTGTCAATTAAATATCATCCCAATCAATTTCACCGAAACAATCTAGTGTTTCCTTTTCCTCTTTAATTGGTTCTTTTTTATCATTTGAAGATATTGTATTATGACTATTCGATATAATTTTATTTGTAAATTCAAACCCAGATTCGTCATCTTGTTTAATTTGGTCTTTTTTACCATCGTCCAATATTTTATATACTTCTGGAATTTCCCTCAATTCATCTAATTGATTTAAACTATATACGTAAATTAAATCTGCCTTTTCTTTTTTTTTCGCAGATACAACTTCACCCATAGTAACACTTCTCAGAGCAACTAAAACAATACCATTATGTTTAATTGTATTGTCTCTTTTGTTTCTACCTCGAAACTTTCCCCTAATAACTAAAGTACGGGTTTTACCATCGGCACATAAAATACCAGCATGACCCCCACCATGAATAGCTGTAATTCTTGCAAACATTTCACCATGCTCTACAGGTTTTCTTAATTTTCTACTCTGATAACCCCCCTTTGGAGCAACATTTTTTCTCGCCATCTTTTTATGACCACTTCCTCCTTTTTTGTTTTTAACCATCGCAATATATTTATAATTATTTTAATTAAAAATATATTCAATTTTATCTGTGATACCATTTTTATTCAATATTCTAATTTTTTATAAATTTTTTTTTCAAATTTGTTTTCAAATAATGTATTTATCCATGTATGAATATGATTTTTTTTAATTTTGATTATACTCTTATCTTGAATTTCTTGTTTTTGTTCATCAGGTTCATAACCATATCGAAAATAAAATTCTTCTAACTCATCATCATCATCAAAATCTATTAATTGTTTTTTATCATTTACTGTAATTTTATATTTAGAAAATCTTTCTTTCCATAAGGGAGATTTATACGCATAATATTCCCATTTGTACCAAAATAACTCATTTAAATTAAAATTCTGTCTTTCTAATTTAAAACACCCTATATTTTGCGAAATAGTATATAATCTATGTTTACCCAATGTATTATGAGCATATGATACATCATCATAATTACCCTTATTATAATATTCTTCATCGCTTTTTAATACGATTTTTATTTCTTTTATACTAACACGTTTATAATAAACATTTTTCTCTATTGATTTAATATTAAAAGAATTCATAATAATCACCAATAATTGATGATATTTATTATCATAATTTTCATTTATCACTATTTCTTTATTCAATATATGATTCAATAACTTTATTGAATTATCATAATCAAGTCTGTATAAATAAAACGCTATTAAATTTGAATGTTTTTTATATATGGCATTTGCTAATAAAATTTCATCTGTTTTTGTTATTTTATAATTTTTTATTTTTATATCATCAACAATATCTAATTTATCAAATTTTTTATAATAGTAAATTCTCATCATTAAAATTTTATAATCTTTTTTGAAACGAAATAAATTTTTTACCACACACAAAACATGTTTTATATTTTTATCTGTATTAAATTTTTCATAATATTCGTTTATTTTTTTTTCTAATCTTGGATTTTGTAAAGCATAAAAATCATAGTAAATTTTGTATAAAATATTCCAGGTTTCCCTTACAAAACCGCTCTTGTAATATTCGTATATCCAAAAATAACACTCGTTCAAATTTTCTTGTTTTAGCAATTGTTCCAAAAATGTCAATACCACTTCATCTTCATTATACAAGTATCGAGTAAATTTCATTTTATTACCATTATTGTAAGTGAATATAATATGTTCAATTTTATTTTCTAAAACATATGTATATGAAAAATCCCTGGTTATCACATGTACGCAAAACGCTTTTTGAACAC